>JAEWKG010000025.1 GCA_023386135.1 Pseudomonadota bacterium
CGACCGAGGATTTGAAGGTCGCGGTCAATGCCGCGGTGACCTTGCGCGGGCCGCTGCTGGTGATGGGCGAGCCGGGCACGGGCAAGACGGTTCTCGCCTACGAGATCGCCAAGGCGATCGACGCGCCGCTGATCGAGTGGAACATCAAGTCCACCAAGGCGCACCAGGGCCTCTACGAATACGACGCGGTCGCGCGCCTGCGCGACGGCCACCTCGGCGACGAGCGGGTCCACGACATCCGCAATTACATCAAGCGTGGCAAGCTGTGGGACGCGTTCACCTCGCCCAAGCTGCCGGTGCTGCTGATCGACGAGATCGACAAGGCCGACATCGAGTTCCCGAACGACCTGCTGCAGGAACTCGATCGCATGCGCTTCGACGTGTACGAAACGCAGGAAACGATCGCCGCGCAGGAACGCCCGATCGTGGTCATCACCTCGAATAATGAGAAGGAACTGCCCGACGCGTTCCTGCGCCGCTGCTTCTTCCACTACATCAAGTTCCCCGACCGCGACACGATGCGCGACATCATCGAGGTGCACTATCCCGGCATCCAGAAGGTGCTGGTGACCAAGGCGATGGACGTGTTCTACGAGATCCGCGACGTGCCGGGCCTCAAGAAAAAGCCCTCGACCAGCGAGCTGCTCGACTGGCTCAAGCTTCTCCTGAACGAGGACATGCCGCTCGACGTGCTGCAGGACCGCGACCCCAGCAAGGCGATCCCGCCGCTCCACGGGGCGCTGCTCAAGAACGAGCAGGACGTGATGCTGTTCGAACGCCTCGCGTTCATGTCGCGCCGGCAGGGGTAACTCACGAATTGCGTCTTCTGTCTCGCCTCTTTCCGAGTTCACAGGTTCGAGACTGCAAGGCAACTCTCAGATTACTCCGCGCAGATTTCGAGCAGGCTCTCTTCTACGGCGTTATTGAGCGCGCGGTGCTTAATTTGATTGAGCAAAATCCTGCGGCTGTTCAAAAAAAGTTGCTAGTCGAAGGCCAGTCCGCGCACGCGACCGTGCTTCACTGCATTTCGAACATCGCTTTCCAAGAATGCGCTTCAGGTCAAAACCACGTTTATCGCGGGGTTCTCTCGATTGAAGGCAACTCGCACCGACAAGTGTTCGACATTGCCGGACGAAAACTCCTTGAAATCGGCGCGATCGACCAAATTGGATTAAACGAAATGCAGGCTGACCTTGCAGCAACGATCAAGGAAGCAGGTTAAGGAGCCACACCTAAACCAAGCGACGTGCGGCACGCGGGATCAACACGAGAGGATTGCCGAGCTGACGACCTCGCAGGGATGTCGTGGGAGTTTAAGCAATGGGAAGCCTGTTATGGGGTAGCTGGCGCGCCTGCCTGCTGTGGGGCATCGCCACGGCGATCGTCTCGCAGAGCTTCTCGCTGTTCATGCCCGTGGCGCTGGCACACCCGATACCCGGCGCGTCGATCACCAACCCGGTGCTGGCCTTCGAGTTCGCGCGCACACCCGCCCACCTCGACGCCATCTTCGGCGCGGTTGGTGAGCCCGGACGCGATGCGCGCATCGCCGGGATGATGCGCGGCAATGTGCTCGATTACCTGTTCATGCTGGTCTACGGCAGCTTCGTGCTCGCCTTCTTCGGTGCGAGCGCGCGGGCGACGGGAGAGCCGCGCTGGTGGCTCCCCGGCTGGCTCGGCCCGCTCGCCGCCGTGGCTGACGCGATCGAGAACGCTCTGCTGCTGTCGATCAATGCCGACATGGCCAATCCCCAGCCCGAGCTCGCGTGGCTGCCGTATCCGGTGTGGACCAAGTTCATCGCGCTATCGCTTGCCTGTGGCTTCGCCGCTTGGGCACTCGTGCGGCAACGCTCGTGGCTGCCGGCGATCTTCGTCGCACCGCCTGCGGTCGCGGTGTGGTTCGGCGTCACCGCGCCGTTTGCGCGCGGACAGATGGCGGTTTCGACGATCTTCATCGCGTGGGTCACGATGCTGGCCTACGCAGCGTGGCGGACATGGCGCGGACCTAACTTAACTTAGGTATTTGCCTGCAAGCCGATTGCCTTTGCACCATGTCTCCCCGATAGTGGGGAAAAGGTCGCAAGGTGAACGGTGAATGCTGATGGGTGAGGGGCGCAAGGACGGCCGTCAACCGATCGAGGTGTGGGGGCACTATCGCACCCCCAACGGCGGCAAGCGCGACGTCCCGGTGAAGGACCTCTCCGAGACCGGCTGCCGGTTCTTCGACAAGTTCTCCAGCTTGCTGCCGGGAAGCGAAATCACGCTCAGGATCGAGACGCTCGGCCCCTTCCCCGCTACTGTGCGCTGGCAGGAAGGCGGCTATGTCGGGGTCGAGTTCCAGCACCGCCTGTACGGCCCGACCTTCGACCACATCGTCCAGCGCCTGAGCGGCGCCTCGCGCATCTAGCTAGAGGACGTAGGCGAGCTCGAAGTCGCCCCAGCGGCGGCCATCGATCACCAGCGGAACATAGACGTTGCGCACGATCTCGTAAGTCCGCCCGTCGCCTTCCTGGCGATAGACCGCCATCATGTAGGGGTCGCTGCTCGCCTTGGCCTTGCGGTCGATCGCATCGAGCAGAATGCGGCCGTTGCGGCAATACTTGGTGTCGTGGGCGAGGTCGCCGGTCGGGGCACGCGAGCGATCGGTGATGTGCGTCGGCAGGAAGCCCTGCATGTCGGCTTGCGAACACATCTTGACCGCCCCGCCCTCGGCGACGACGCGGTCGTTGACCGGGCGCCAGTTGCCGTCCGCCCAATCGCTGAGCGAGGTGCGGAAGCGCTTGGGATTGCTGCCCGGCACTTCGCGGTAGTTGGCGTCGAGCAGCGCCGAAGGGACGAGTTTGCCCTCGCGTAGGGCGCTCTCGGCGCGCTCGACAATCTCGCGAGCGAAGCCTTGCGCCTTGTCGACCATCGCGCTGTCGGCGGGCGACAGGCCGGCCTTGACGATCTCGTCGAACATCGCGCTGGCGGTGAGTTCCAGTTCCTCGATCCGCGTGTGCGCATTGGAGAGCTTCGTCTCGTTCTCGATCGCGGCGCGGTCGAACGAATCGAGCACCGTCTGCACCGCGTGGACGTGGTTGCTGATGGTCGCTGTGGCGCGGGTGATCTGGTCGTTCTGCCCGTCGACCTCAACGATCAACTCGTTGACCGTGCGCATGGTGTGATGGATCTGCCCGACCGAGGCCTTGGCCGCACCGCTTTCGCGCGCGCCGCGCTCGATCTTGGCGATCACCTCGTCGGCTTCCTGGCCGAGCGTGTCGATGGTGCGGCCGATTTCCTCGGTCGCGCGGCGGGTATCGTTGGCGAGGCTCTTCACCTCGCTCGCGACCACCGCGAAAGTGCGGCCGGCATCGCCCGCGCGCATAGCCTCGATTGTGGCGTTGAGCGCGAGGATATTGGTCGTCTCGGCGATCTGGTCGATCTCCTGTGCGCTGCGGCGTACCTGCGCCATTGCGGCGGCAAAGCCGGTGACGTGGCCGGTCAGCGTCTCGACCAGTTCCAAGAGGCCGGTGATCTGGTCGAGCGAGGACTGGATCAGGCTCGATCCCTCGCCCAACCGCTCGATCGCGCGTTCGGAGAGGAGGCGAGCCTCGTCGCTGGCCTGCGCGACCTTCATCTGGTCGGTCTCGAGACCGGCCACCGTTTCCTGCAGCGCCGAGTGTTCGGCGCGCAGCTTTTCGCTCGACACCATCACCGCGTGAATAATGCCTGCAACGTCGGTGCAACCGACCGTAACCTCGCCGCATGAGGCGGAGATGCGGTCGATCCCCCGACCGGCCGCGACGTCGATTGGTGCGTGTTCCATGCTTGCTGCGAGAGCCCCCAGAATTGAGAGGCCGGGTCTAGGGCCGTGTGGTTAGCAAAGCATTTACGCGGAGCGGCCGACCCACCCGGCTAATTTCTGGCGATTGCCTCGCCGTCGCGATATGCGGGCAGTATGGAGGGGACGAACGAGAAGCAGCTTTTCGGCCACCCGCGCGGCCTGACGGTGCTTGCCGGCACCGAGGTATGGGAGCGCTTCTCGTTCTACGGCATGCAGGCGCTGCTGCTGCTCTACATGACCAAGTATCTGCTGCTCCCCGCGCACGCCGGCAATGTCCTGGGCCTCGACGCGACGCGATCGCTCCTGGACTCGCTGTTCGGTCACCATACCGACCTCGCGTTCGCGACCTTGATCTACGGCGTGTACTCGGGGCTGATCTACGCAACCCCGCTGTTCGGCGCCTGGTTGGGCGACCGGGTGCTCGGCCGGCGTCGCACGGTTTCGATCGGGTGCGTGCTGATGGCAGTGGGACACCTGTCGATGGCTTCGGAGCACCTGTTCCTGCTGGCGCTGCTGCTGATCGTCACCGGCGCTGGCGGCGTGATCGGCAACATGTACGCGCAAGTCGGCCAGCTTTACGCGCCGGAGGATGACCGCCGGACGCGAGCGTTTGGCATCTATCTGATCATGCTGAACGTGGGCGCCCTCGCCGCTCCGCTGGTGATCGGCACATTGGGCGAGAAGGTCGGCTGGCATTACGGTTTCGCCGCCGCCGGTATCGGCATGGCAATCGGCCTCGTCGTTTATCTGTCGGGTCAATCGTGGTTACCGCGCGACCAGGTTACCGCGCGAGGTTCGGTTCCGCCGCTGACTCCCGCGGAAAACCGCCGGGTCCGCAAGCTGCTGTGGCTCTACCTTCCCTACCTGCTCGCCAACATTCCCTCGTTCATGGCCTACGGCATCATGTACGTTTGGGCGGACAAGGTGGTCGACCTCAACATCGGCACCTTCCGCATGCCGGTCACCTGGATCGGTTTCGTCGATGGGGTGCTGACCAT
>JAEWKG010000055.1 GCA_023386135.1 Pseudomonadota bacterium
GCGTAGCGGTCGCCGTCGCGCGCGACTTCGAGCAATCCGGCCTTGCGGGTGCGAAAGCGGATCCGGCCCCTTTCCCGCGCGGTGTCGATGAGGACATGGCCGCTCGCCAGCGTCGCATGGCCGCACAGGACGACCTCGGTCGCCGGAGTGAACCAGCGCAGCTCGTAATCCGCCTCGCCGGTCGGGTCGGGGATCGTGAAGGCGGTTTCGCTGAGATTGTTCTCCAGAGCGATGGCCTGGAGAGTCTCGTCGGGCAGCCAGGCGTCGAGCGGCATCACCGCGGCGGGATTGCCGGTGAACGGGCGGTCGGCGAAGGCGTCGACCTGGACGAGGCGCAATTCCATCTATCCTTACTCCAAATCCGCTCGGCCTGAGCTTGTCGAAGGCCTGTCCTTCTCCTTCGACCGTGTGAAAGAAAAAGCAGGGCTTCGACAAGCTCAGCCTGAGCGGGCGGTGGGTTTCGTGAGCTCCGCGCCGCCCGTCTCGTTGCGTTCGACAAGCGTGTTGCCGGGTTCGTCGATCTGCCCTTCCGGATCGACATGGATCAGCACCTCGACGCCCGGAAAATCGCGGGCAAGCTGGGCCTCGATCTCGTCCATCACGTGATGCGCCTCGACGACCGTCATGTCGGGCCGGACGCGGATGTGGAATTGGGCGAATTCGTGGGCGCCGCTGGAGCGGGTGCGCAGATCGTGGGTGCCGTGATTGGCCGGATGGGCAGTCGCGGCGGCGAAGGCGCGGCGGCGCTCCTCGGGCCATTCGCGGTCCATCAGCTGGTTGACCGCGTCGCGCGAGGCGCGGAATCCGCCGAAGGCGAGCCACGCGGCGATGACGATCCCGAAGATCGGGTCGGCGCCGGTCAGGCCGACATAGCGTTCGAGCACTAGCGCCGCGATCACCGCTCCGTTGAGCAGCAGGTCGGACTGGTAATGGACATTGTCGGCGCTGATCGCGACCGAGCCGGTGCGGCGGATGACCGAGCGCTGATAGGTGGTGAGCGCGAGGGTGGCGACGATCGCAGCGATGCTGACTCCGATGCCATATTCGACATCGCCCGGAGCGGCTCCGTCGATCAGCCGCTGGACGGCGCGCCAGGCGATGCCGATCGCCGAGACGGCGATCAGGCCGACCTGGAACAGGGCCGCGAGCGCCTCGGCCTTGCCGTGGCCGAAGCGGTGGTCGTGGTCGGCGGGCTCGGCGGCGATACGCACCGCCCAGAGCGTGACCAGGGAAGCGATGAGATCGAGGCCGCTGTCGATCAGCGAGCCGAGCATGGCGACCGAGCCGGTCGCGGCGGTCGCCCAGGCCTTCAGGGCAAGGAGGAACAGCGCGGTCGCGACGCTGGCGATCGCCGCGTTGCGTGTGGCACTCGCCCGCGCGCGATCATGGGTCATGGGTAAAGCAGGCCCTCGCGCCAGCCGGAGCCGTCGCGAACGAACAGGCGGCGCTCGTGGAGGCGGTGGGCGCGGTCGCTCCACAATTCGATCCGGTCGGGAATGACACGATAGCCGGACCAGTGCGGGGGGCGCGGCACATCGCCGCCTTCGTAGCGCGCGCGCATGTCCTCGTAGCGCGCCTCGAACTCGGCGCGGCTGGCGAGCGGGCGGGACTGATCGGACGCCCAGGCTCCTAACTGGCTGTCGCGGCTTCGGCTGGCGAAATAGGCGTCGGCCTCGGCCGGATCGACCGGGGTCACCGCGCCCTCGATCCGGACCTGGCGGCGAAGCGACTTCCAGTGGAAGAGGAGGGCCGCGCTGGGATTGCCGGCGAGCTCGTCGCCCTTGCGGCTGTGCTGGTTGGTGTAAAAGACAAAGCCCTCAGGGCCGTGGCTCTTGAGCAGCACCATGCGCAGCGACGGGCGGCCGCCCTCCCCCACCGTCGCCACCGCCATCGCCTCGGGATCGTTCGGCTCAGCGAGGCGCGCTTCGGCCAGCCATTCGTCGAACAAAGCGAAGGGATCGGTCATGGCCGGGCTCTAGCGCGCGCACCGCCACGGGTCGAGCCGGGCTTGTTGCACTTGCGCGACGATCCCGTATCGTGGGGCCAGCCTGCGGACCGTGACGAGCGGCCGCGCTTTGAGAGGAGCTAAGGCGCGTATGTGGTTGCTCGACAAGCTGTTGACGCGTGTGGTGAAGCAGGGCGAGCTGATCGTCGTCGACCATGACGGCAAGGAATATCGCTACGGCGCTCCGGTGGCCGGCAAGGGCCCGGTCAAGATCCGGATCAACGACAAGAGCGCCGTCAATCACATCGTTCGCTACCCACAGGTCGGCGCCGCCGAAGTCTATATGGACGGGCGCATGGACGTGATCGAGGGCGACATCCGCGACCTCATCCTGCTCGTCCATTCCAACGCCCCCGCCGGCAGCGGCGAGGAAGCGCTCAAGCCCAAGGGTCTGCTCCGCAAGGTGACCGAGACGGCCATGGCCAAGGCCGACAGCATCAACTGGAAGTCGAAGTCGCGGCGCAACGCCGAGCATACATACAACATGACCCGCAGGCTCTATGAGCTGTTCCTCGACGAGGACCGCCAGTACACCTGCGCTTATTATCTCGACCCCAAGGACAGCCTCGAGAAGGCACAGCTCGACAAGAAGGCGCATCTCGCCGCCAAGCTTCACGTGAAGCCCGGGATGCGGATCCTCGACATCGGCTGCGGCTGGGGCGGGCTCGCGCTCTACCTCCACCGCCATTACGACGTCGACGTGCTCGGGATCGCTCTGGCGCCCGACCAGATCGCCTTCTGCAAGGAGCGGGCGGAGTCGGCGGGAGTCGCCGACCGCGTCAAGTTCGAGCTGATGGATTATCGCGACGTCGAAGGTCCGTTCGACCGGATCGTCAGCGTCGGCCTGATCGAACATCTCGGCCAGCCCCATTATCCCGCCTTCTTCCAGAAGACCCGCGAGCTTCTCGCCGACGACGGGGTGATGGTGTCGCACTGCTGCGGCCGGATGGGCGAGCCGGGCACGACCGACAAGTTCACCCGCAAATACATCTTCCCCGGCGGCTACATCCCGGCGCTGTCGGAACTGGTCACCGAGGCGGAGAAGAACCGGCTCATCGTCAGCGACGTCGAGGCAGTGCGCTATCACTACGCGCTGACCCTGGAGGAATGGTACAAGCGCACGGTCGCGGCGCGCGAGGAGATCGTTGAGCTCTATGACGAGCGCTTCTACCGCATGTGGCAATTCTACCTGGCGGGCGCCGAGAGCAGCTTCATCCACGGCAGCCTGGTCAACTGGCAGCTCCAATATGTGAAGCGCCGCGACGCCGTGCCGATGGTCCGCGACTACCTGTTCGAGGAAGAGGTGCGGCTGCGGGCGCTCGAGGAGCCCCCCGAGTGGCATCTGGCGCAGGCGGCGGAATAGCCCCTCCACCATCGGCTTTACGGTCCACTGTCCCCCTCCCCATGCGGCTGCGCCGCACAGGGAAGATGCGGGAAATTGTGGACATTCGCTCCTGAGTGGAGAACGAACGCTGCGATGGCGGACCTTTATTCGACACTGGGCGTGGCGCGTGGCGCGGACGAGGCCGAGATCAAGAAGGCCTATCGCAAGCTCGCCAAGGAGCTTCACCCGGACCGCAACAAGGACAATCCCAAGGCGTCCGAGCGCTTCTCCAAGGTCACCCAGGCCTACGACATCCTCACCGACAAGGATAAGCGCGCGCGCTACGACCGCGGCGAGATCGACGAGGACGGCAATCCGCGGATGCCGTTCGGCTTCGGCGGCGGCGCGGGAGCCGGGCCTGGCGCCGGCGGGTTCCGGCGCGGGCCCAACGGTCCCGATTTCGATTTCGGCCAGGCGGGCGCGGGCGAGGCCCCGGATCTTTCCGACCTGTTCGAGGGCCTGTTCGGAGGCGGTGGCGGACGGTCTAGCCCGTTCGGCGGCGGGTTCGGCGGCCAGCAGCGCCGCCAGGCTCCGCCGCAGAAGGGCGGCGACATTGCCTATCGCCTGCGCGTCTCGTTCGTCGATGCCGCGCGGCGCGCCGACCAGCGCATCACCCTCGCCGACGGCAAGACGATCGACCTCAAGCTGCCCGCGGGGGTCGAGGACGGCACCCAGATGCGCCTCAAGGGCAAGGGGCAGGTCGGCCCGGGCGGCGCCGGCGACGGGATCGTCACCATCTCGGTCGACAGCCACCCGTTCTTCCGTCGCGAAGGCGACAACGTGCGGCTCGACCTCCCCATCACGCTCAGCGAGGCGGTCGCTGGCGGCAAGGTCAAGGTGCCGACGGTCGATGGCCCGGTGATGCTGACGATCAAGCCCGGCACCAGCAGCGGCACCACCATGCGCCTCGGCGGCAAGGGCTTCACCGGCAAGGCCGGCAAGCGCGGCGACCAGCTCGTCACCTTGGAGATCGACCTGCCCGAGGACGTGACGGAACTTGGCCGGCGGCTCGAAGGTTGGCAGGACACGCGCAATCCGCGCAGCCGACTCGGCGTCTAGCGGCGGCCATCGCCGGGAATTTCATGAGCGAAACCATCCTGCCCGCTCCCGATGAACGCGTGGTCCACACGCTGTCACCGGAAGAGCGGCGGAAGGATGCCCTCCATCACCGTCCGGGTTTCCGCAGCCGGTTGCTGAGCGAAGTCGGCCCCGGCACCAAGGCGTTCGAGATCGCCAAGCGGGTGCTGATCGGCGCCTACAACGACGGCTTCATCCACGCCGGCAACCTCGCCTACATGGCGATCCTGGCGATCTTCCCGTTCTTCATCCTGGGCGCGGCGATATTCTCGATCGTCGGCGAGGAGGGCGAGCGCGCGGCGACCATCAACGCGGTGCTCTATGCCCTGCCCCCGCTGGTCGCCAACGTGATCGAGCCGGTCGCGCGCAGCGTGGTGGAGGAGCGCAGCGGGTGGTTCCTGTGGCTCGGCGGCCTCGTCGGCCTGTGGACCGTGTCGAGCCTGATCGAGACCATCCGCGATATCCTGCGCCGCGCCTACGGCACCAAGGCGACCCACGCGTTCTGGAAGTACCGGCTGTTTTCCGCCGGCGTCATCTTCGGCGCAGTGGTGCTGCTGATGGTCAGCCTGCTGGCGCAAGTGGTGATCGGCACCGCGCAGGAAGTGATCGACGCCTACCTGCCGCGCCTCAGCGATGCGATCGGCGCATTGCGGTTGAGCCGTATCGTCCCCGCATTCGGGCTGTTCGGATCGCTGTACCTCTTGTTCTACACCCTCACCCCCAAGCAGTACCGCAAGCGGCGCTACCCCAAGTGGCCCGGCGCGCTGGCGACGACGCTGTGGTGGATCGCGGTCACCGTGTCGCTGCCGCCGGCGATCCGCAGCTTCTTCAACTACGACAAGACCTACGGCAGCCTCGCCGGCATCATGATCGCGCTTTTCTTTTTCTATCTCGTCGGCCTAGGGATGGTCATCGGTGCCGAGCTCAACGCGGCGCTGGCCGAGACGCCCGAGGAGGCGGAAAACCGCATCGGCCAGGCCGACGACCGAGCCCGCGCCGCCGCCGCGCGCGAGCTGGAACGGATGCAGAAAGAGGGTATCGGATGAACGGTCTGATGAGCGGAAAGCGGGGCCTGATCATGGGCCTCGCCAACGACAAGTCGCTGGCCTGGGGCATCGCGCAGAAGCTTGCCCAGCAAGGCGCGGAGCTGGCGATCAGCTACCAGGGCGAGGTGATGGAAAAGCGGGTGCGCCCGCTGGCCGAACAGCTCGGCTGCGACTTCCTGATCGATTGCGACGTGGCCGACATGGCCAACCTCGACGCCGCCTTCGCCACGCTGGCGGCGCGCTGGCCGACGATCGACTTCGTGGTCCACGCGATCGGCTTCACCAACAAGGAAGCGCTACGCGGCAAGTACTACGATGTCGGGCTCGACGATTTCCTGATGACCATGAACATCTCGGTCTACAGCTTCACCGCGGTGTCGAAGCGCGCGGCGGCGATGATGAGCCAGGGAGGGTCACTCCTGACGCTGAGCTACTACGGCGCGGAAAAGGTCATCCCGCACTACAACGTGATGGGGGTGGCGAAGTCCGCGCTGGAGACGAGCGTGAAATACCTCGCCAACGACGTCGGGCCGCAGGGCATCCGCGTCAACGCGATCAGCGCCGGGCCGATCAAGACCCTGGCGGCGAGCGGAATCGGCGACTTCCGCCTGATTCTCAAGTGGAACGAACTCAATGCCCCGCTACGCCGCAACGTCACCATCGAGGACGTCGGCGGCGCCGCACTCTACCTGCTGTCGGACCTCAGCGCCGGGGTGAGCGGCGAGACGCACCACGTCGATGCCGGCTACCACACCATCGGCATGAAGCAGGAAGACGCGCCGGATATTGCGCTGGCCTAGGTTCGCGCGGTGGGGGTAGGCGTGCGTGACGCGAAACAACCCCATGCACAGTAGTGGCATCTGACCCCGCTCCATACCTTTTGCGAATCCAGGTCCGGCTTCATGTTGCAAATAGGCGGAATGTTTTATTCGAAGCTCATGACGAGCAATCCCGCACAATCGCGTTCCAAAATTCCACGCAAGACCAGCCAGACTGCGGCAGTGTCCGCCAAGCCGCGCTCTTCTATCGAGAACCTTCCTGCTCCGATCGTGGATACAATCAAAATTGAGCGGCGCTCCGAACTCTTTTCGAGCCAGATGTGGTCAGACCAGTACCAGATGAGGGCAAACAAGCACGCCTCCTCTCAGCATTAGATCGCCTAGCTAATCTGCTGTCCGCCGATCCGGCCTCTGAAATGTTGAACGCGATGTTGGTGAATACATACGAGGCTTATATCGAAAATCAGCGGTTCGCTATGATTCATGCCGGCGACCCGCTATTATTTGCAGTCTTCAGCGGACATGCCGAGCAGTTGAGCAAGCTGTACATTCTTCAATTAGTGGCGCTCGATAAGCATCGGCAATTATATACTTGACTTAGCAACCCCGATTGCTAGTGTGGCTGCACAAGGAAGCAGCCATGAATATCACCGACCCCATCTTTCACGACGAAGCCAAGGCCACCGCGCACATTGAAGCGCAGCGCTGGAATGGCACGCCGGTGTGCCCGCACTGCGGTTCGCTCGCTGTGCGCAAGATGGGCGGCAAGACTCAGGCCGGTATGTTCCTCTGCAATGACTGCCGCGACAAGTTCACCGTCCGCACCGGCTCGGTGATGGAGCGCTCGCACATTCCGCTGCACAAGTGGCTGCTCGCGACCCACCTCATGGCTGCCAGCAAGAAGGGCATGAGCGCTTCGCAAATGGCCCGTATGCTCCGCGTCACCTACAAGAGCGCTTGGTTCCTCTGCCACCGTATCCGCGAAGCCATGGACGGTGCGGCCCCTACCGGCCCTCTCGGCGGTCCTGACGGCACCGTAGAGGTCGATGAAACCTATGTCGGCGGCAAGGCGAAGAACCGCGCCACCCGCAAGCCCCCTCCCAAGAAGCCCGTTGTTGCCCTTGTCGAGCGCGACGGTCGCGCCCGTTCGTTTCATGTCGCCAATGTGCAGGCGAAGGATGTTCGCGCGCTGGTCGTAACCAACATCGATCGCTCTTCGGCCCTGCTTACCGACGAAAGCCCCATCTACACCCGCATGGGTCGCGAGTTCGCGATGCACAAAACCGTGAACCACTCCGCTGGCGAGTATGTCCGCAAGTAGTTCCACCACACCAACACGGTCGAAAACTTCTTCTCGATCTTCAAGCGCGGCGTGATCGGCACCTATCACCACCTTAGCGAAGCCCACCTTGGCCGCTACTGCGCCGAGTTCGATCTGCGCTACAACACCCGCGACATGAACGACAGCGAGCGCGCCCGCGAAATCCTGCTCGGCGGGATTGGCCGCCGCCTTACCTATCGGCGGGCTGACAAACTCGCCGCCTAAGCTGGCGAAGCTGCCCCGCCAGATTGGCGAGCGCCGCAAGCGCTGGACGGACTAGGCGCAATCGCGCCTTCACACACAGCATTAAACAACGCGGACTCGGCGGCTTCCTTGGTCGGCGCTAGTATCGTCATTGAACAGGTCTGGCCGCCTGATTCGTAAACGAACGACCAAAGGAGGTTTTCTAGCATGGCTACTCGTCCCTACCCTTCGTTCTTACTTTTTCGCGATGCGAATAAGCAATTCCGTTGGCGGTGCGAAGCCGCCAACGGCAAGATCATCGCCAATTGCGGCGAAGGCTATCACAACCTCGCAGACTGCGAGTACGCCTTGGGGCTGCTTCAAAGCCCGCTGGAGGTTTGGGAGACCCAAGAGGTCACTCAGTCGCGGCGCTGATTGCCCTTTTTCAGCTTCTCGTGCGGCTTGTGGGGCGTTGCCAGCATCCGCTTTAGCGCGGCCTCGGCGCGCACCTTGGTTTCCTCCGGAGAGTAGGTCTCTGCCTTGTCCTCAGCCATAAATCCCGTTCCCATGTCAGTCGTCCGGACCGTGGGGCGCATAGCGGTCAACTGGGGCAAAGCAGAGGGGTTTGCGGGCCTTGCCCTCGTGAAAATCTATTCGCTGCCGCCAGAGGCCGCCAGCGACCTCATACACATCATCGATTTGCGCAAAAAGTTCGACCTGCTCGATAAGCTATTCAAGGCGGGCAAGATACTGGCTGACCTGGCACCCGTCATGACTGAGATGCGCTGGATCAACAATCGCCTCAGGACCGGCCGAAATCACATCGCCCACGGCGTATGGGCGGTTAACAACGAGACGGGCGTGTCCGCCCTGCTTTCACTCACGAAGGAAACATACACGACCGAGAAGGACATGACGGTCTTGCTCGACCAATCGCGCTTCACGCTGCGGGTTATGAACCACCTTGCAGCTTGGGTCGAACAGCAAACGCTAAGGGAAGGATTGCCCGAGCGACCGCCTCTGCTGCCTTGGCAGGAGTGACCTCAAGGAAGTCGTTTCCGTAGCCACTCTCTAGTAAGGCGGCCCCTCCCGCCTCGATCATCTCTACAGTCAGTTCAAAAGATGTGCCGGCCTGTCCCTTGCTGGATTCGCACATCTCACCTGCTCACTCAAGTATATAATTGCCTAAGCATCAAACACGTGGAAAACAGCAAATCTCGGTCGAGCATGTCCACGCTGCCGCCGGCGGCCGCGCCATTGTCGGCAATGTTGATCTTCATGCGCCAAAAAAGGCAACAGCAAACCGCGGGCCGCACGCACAGTCCCCGAGCGAGTGAAGCGGTTCGGTGGTTACTCACGCGCGAAACACTGCAGCCATGCTTGGCGCGCCGCGTTGTGAGGCGAGAACGCGATCTGGTTCGTTATGTCAGGCGCCGGCGGTAAGCGGGCGAAAGCGGTGCCGAATGCACGGTGGGTCCAAGGGATCTGGCGCGCCGATAGACAACGAAAATGCGATGAAACACGGCATGTACAGTCGCGAAATAATTGCACATCGAAAGAAGGTAAATAATTTTATAAGAGAAAATCGTAAACTTCTTCACATCTTGTGACATTCTCGATGTCAATCGGGAACTTTTGGCCGATTTCCTGATGTACTGCGACTTCTGACGGGAAGCTAGGAAGCGATCCGATTGACTTGGAAAAGGAGCTAATCTCGCGGCACGCGTCGTTGCGAACATGGGCTCGATCGAATTTGACGGCTCTTCGCTCAGCGCTTCCGCCGACGCCAGTATTTGCAGCGCGTGGCAAAATGTGGGCTCATCGCGCCGGGGATAGCTCTTCCCCGTTCCAAACGCTTTAGCGCGGTGACATTTCCTGTTCGCGGGTCAGCCGCACCAGCCAGCCCGCCGTCTCCCCAGCATTTCGCTACTCCCTCTCGGATCACCCAACCCAAACTCAGCAAGTGACTGAGAGAACCCCTCGGAGAACAGCGTATCGCTGAAATCAGCAATCGGTTGCCCGTGACCGTCCGCGAGGGACGCTCTGAAAACGCCATCACGCTCGGCAGCGTGATGATGATCAAATCACCTGGAAGGAATACTGGAAGGACGTCATCGGCGATGTGGGAGTATCCACAGAACATGACGCATGAACCAACACCGAGCATTCTAACCAATCCATCGAATCCAGAGTAGCCCGCGTGAGCGCTATGTCACGTATTCGAGCTGCCGATTTAAGTGTCGGCTACGCGTTTAACTTGGCGGTTTAATTAATTCTAAACCTGTTGCGGACGACGCTCTTCCACATCGAGAGGAGTATGACGCCCAGAACGATTCCGACCCACGCATTCCGCAAGAGATCGCAGAGATTCTCGAGGACCCAGCCGAGAAGGATTTCCAGGACTTACTCGACCGAGCGGCTTACTTGTACATTATGGGCGCGTTTTCGACCCACCTGCGGGGTAAGGCTAATCGATGGTAGAGCCTTCTCCTTGGTCGCGGCAGTTCACTCGCTCGGCTTTGCAACTTGGGCCGCTCCGCATAAAGCGCCCTATTGTTGAGCGGCTTGGCCTGGACCTTCACCTTATGGTCGTGAAAGTCCGCGAAATGCTCGGAAGGTTATCAGGTCGCATCCTCGCACGAGCGCCCCCGCCGTCGGCCGTCTGGTAAGATCTTTATGCGCAGGAACGGCGCACGCGTGACGATTCAAGCTGATGGTTCCGTTTTGGAAAGGCGATAGCCTATTTTGACTGTGCAACTCAGTCGATACTGGCTACGTGATCAGCCAGACTGGCGACCAGCTAATTTACCCAGCGTGCGCTTGGCGCGGCTGAACGCTGGATAGGTACGTCGATGCCTTCGGCGCGATCTTAAACGCCACGCATACCCGCGTTTGCCAATGCTGACG
>JAEWKG010000102.1 GCA_023386135.1 Pseudomonadota bacterium
CGAGAGCACCGAGCCGACTTCCGAGACTTCCGCCTCGGTGCCGAAGTTGGCGATCTGGTCCTTGATGACCTTGGAGATTTCTGCGGCGCGGATTTCCATGACGTGATTAGCCCTTCATGGCCTGAGCGAGTGAGTTGAGACGAGTGCGGATCGAACCGTCGATCCGCTTGGAGCCGATGGTGACCACGAGGCCGCCGAGCAGGTCGGGGTCCACCTTGGTCGAAAGCTTCACGGTGCGGCCTTCGCGCGCGGTGAGCTTGGTCTTGAGCTGGTCGATCTGCGCGTCGGTCAGCGCGTGGGCGCTGGTGACTTCGGCGGTGACCTCGCCGCGCTGGGCGGCGGCGATGGTGCGGAACGCGCGGACCACATCGCCGAGGTGCGACAGGCGGCCGTTGCCGGCGAGCGTGCCGAGGAACTTCCTGGTCAGGTCCGAAACGCCGAGCGAGGCGGCGACGGCCTCGACCGCGGCGCCTTGCGCCTTGCGGCCGATCCGCGGGTTGGTGGTGAGCGCGCGCAGGTCGGCCGATTCGGCCAGCGCCTGGCCCAGCGTCTCGAGGTCCGATTCGACCGCGGTGACGGTGCCCGCTTCGCTGGCGAGTTCGAACAGCGCCGAGGCGTAGCGCCCTGCGAGGCTAGCCTGAATACCGGCGGAAATATCCACGCGCGTTGGTCCTCTTGGGTCCGGAAAAGGTCGGTTCAGCCGCGCCCGCGAGAGGGCGACCGCAAGGGCTGCCCGGGGATGGCTGGCGCGCCCCTATCACCGGCCTTGCTGCGATGCAACCTGACTTGGGGCGTTAGTCTTTGCGCGGGCGCAGAGGTGGGGTAAATCCGGGCCTGGGGCGATTGGGAGAAACGCGATGGAATGGTTTCCGCTGGCGGACCGCGTGGGCGCCGAAGTGCGCGGGGTCGATCTCGCGTCGGTCGATGGCACTGAACTCGATGCGCTCAAGGAACTGGTGTGGGACAAGGGCGTAGCGGTGCTGCGGGACCAGTCGTTGACGCCGGAGGATCACATCGCGCTTGCCAATCGCTGGGGCGGGATCGACATCAACAACTACTTCCCGCTGGAAGGCGAGCACCCCGAGATCGCGATCGTCGGGAAGACGCCCGAGCAGACCACCAACATCGGCGGCGGGTGGCACACCGATCATTCGTACGACCAGTACCGGCGATGGGCTCGATCCTGGTCGCGCGCACCCTGCCGCCGAAGGGCGGGGACACGCTGTTCATCCACATGGGCGAAGCCTACGATTCGCTCGACGACGAGACCAAGGCCGAGATCGAGGGCCTCTCCGCCTTCCACACCGCCGATCACATCTATTCGCCCGACGGCATCTACGCCCAGACCGACCAGGGCGCGACGCTGCGCGGGCAGGACCTCAAGACCGGCGCGGTACACCCGCTGGTGGTGCGCCACCCGCGCACTGGGCGGCGGCTGCTTTACGTGAACCCTTCCTTCACCCTCAACATCGTCGGCCAGACCCGCGCCGAGAGCCTGCCGCTCCTCCAGCGCCTATGGGCCGCCGCCATGCGCGAGGAGCTGCAGGGCCGGGTCGAGTGGCGCGACGGCACGGTGGCGATCTGGGACAACCGCACAACCTGGCACTACGCGATGAACGACTACCACGGCCACGCCCGCGAGATGCACCGCATCACCCTGACGGGGGAGGCGTTGGCGGCTTAATTTATAACACCCACCCGCTCGTCATTGCGAGCGCAGCGAAGCAATCCATCATCCAAGGCTTGTCGGCAAAGCGAGGGTCGCGACTGACGGTGACCGCGGATCATGGATTGCCGCGCGACCTGCGGTCGCTCGCAATGACGATTGTTTGGATTACCCGCCCGACTTGGGATGGCAGCTATACACCAGCCGCTCGTTCGCTTGTGCGGGAAGCAGCGCGGTGACGCCCGACTGCATCTCCCCCAGCTTGCTCGCCGCCTCCGGGGCGCCGCAGGCGGGCGCCTGGTAGGCGGCGCGGGCTTCGCGTGCCTTGGCCATCGTCGACTGGCTCAGCGGGAAGCGGTCGGTGCGGAAAGTGCGGGTTTCCGGGTCGAAGCTGTTGACCGACACCGCATCGTCGTCGTTCGGGACGAACAGCCGGGTCCACTTGCCGTCGGCGAACCCGTACTGGGTGCGGCCGTTGACGCAGCCGCTTGCGGTCCAGGCGAAGTCCATGTCGGTCGGCGGCTGGCTGACGATCCGGCTGCGGTCGGGCTGGATGGTGCAGGTCAGGGTGTTGTCGGCGCTATCGGCGCTTTTGTCGGCACCCTCGGCGCCGGGTTGAGCCTTTTGTGCGAGGATATCGCTGACCCGCCGGTCGATCGCGTCGATTCCCGGGCGGGTGAACCAGATCGCGATCGCACCGACCGCCGCCGCCGCCGCAACCGCGCCCGCGATGCGCATCGTCTTGCCGCCGTCCTCACGGGTCCGGAAATTGTAAGCAGCAAAGCCGGCTCCGGCGGCCACCAGAAGCAACAGCCCCGCGATCGCCATCGCGTTCTCGCGGTCGTTCATCACCGACAGTTCGGCTTCGAGCTGCGCCCGCTCGCGCTCCTCCCGCGTCGCTTCGGCGCGGTCGGCGAGCTTGGCGCGGGCGGCGGCCTGTTCGGCCGACAGCCGCTCGCGCTCCGCCTCGTCGAGTTGCGCCATCGAGCGGCAGGGGAGGGCGTTGACCGACGCCTCGATCCCGGCGGACTTGAGGAAGGGCAGGAGCTCCTTGTCGGAAATCGCGAAGGAGAACTCCGCATCCGCGCCGTCGTCGCTGGTGGTGCCGAAGCTGTTGACCCCCAGCACCCGCCCGCAATTGTCGAGCAGCGGCCCGCCCGAATTGCCCCGCGCGATGGCCGCGGTGTGGAGCACGGTGTCGACGTCGCGACTTGGCCGGGCGCCGGAGATGAAGCCGCGGCTCTTCACCGGCGGTTGTGGGCGGAACAGGTCGCTGAGATCGAGCCCCTGCGCCCGGTCGACGTTCATCGGATAGCCGACCGCCGCCACCTCGTCGCCGTCACCGGCTGCGCTGCCGGCGATGGTCAACGGCGGCAGGCGCAGCTTGCCGGTCGTCTCCAGCAGGGCGAGATCCTTGGCCGAAGAGACGGTGACGATGTTGGCGTAGTCGGCCGAGTCGCCGTCCGAGGGGACGATCGCAATGCGCAGCGTATCGTCCTGCATCGCGTCGCGGATGACGTGGGCGTTGGTGACGATCTTGTTGGGAGCCACCGCGAAGCCGGTGCCGTGGCCGATCGGGGTCACCTGAGTACCGTCAGTGCTCATGATCACGACCCGTACGACTCCGCGCGAGGCGGCGGCGATGTCGGACGCCTCGGGGCGCGCCGCCGAAGGCAGGGCGATAAGGACGAGCGCGGCGAGGGCGGCGAACAGGCGGGACATGCCGCGGCTTGTGGCGTGCCCCGACATTGACCGCAAGCCGTGGGAAGCGCGCCCCGCCGTGACCGTATACCTGTTCAGCCGCAGCCACTTCTGGCACGAGGAGCACCTGAGCCATGACTCACGACCATCCCCTGACCGCCAAACTGACAGACGAACAGCGCTGGACGATCGCGCTCGCCAAGGACCGCCGCTACGACGGGCAGTTCGTCACCGGCGTCCATTCGACCGGCATCTATTGCCGCCCGAGCTGCCCGGCTCGTCCACCCAAGCGCGAGAACGTTCGCTTCTACGCCTCGCCCGCCGAGGCGGAGGCGGCCGGCCTGCGCGCCTGCAAGCGGTGCCTGCCCAATGCCGTCGCCCGCGACGAAGCGGCGGTGCGCGCGGCGATCGACGAGATCAAGGCGAGCGACGGCATGCCCAAGCTCGATGAGCTGGCCGCGCTCACCGGCTATTCGGCCACCCACTTCCAGCGCATCTTCACCCGGACAACCGGCCTCTCGCCCGCCGCCTACGCGCGAGCCCTGCGCGAGGAACGGGCGCGCGCCGCGCTGACCCGCGACGGCAACGTCACCAGCGCCATCTACGAAGCGGGCTACGAGAGCGCGAGCCGGTTCTACGACACCGCCAAGCTCGGAATGGCGCCGAGCGCCTGGGCCAATGGCGGGCGCGGGGTGACGATCCACTGGGCGGTGGTGCCGACCACGCTCGGCCCGATGCTCGTCGCCGCGACCGGCAAGGGCGTGTGCCGGCTGTCGTTCGACGAAGGACCGGAGGCGCTCGCGGCGCGCTTTCCCAACGCCGCGCTGGAGCAGGGCGGGGAAGCGTTCGAGGCGCTGCTGGGCGAAGTGATCGCGGCGGTCGAGAACCCCGGCACCTTCGAGCACATCCCGCTCGACGTGAAAGGCACCGCGTTCCAGGAAGCCTGCTGGAAGGCGCTACGCGAAATTCCCGCAGGCGAGACGCGTACCTATGCCGAGATCGCCGCGGCGGCCGGCAACGCCAAGGCGGTGCGCGCGGCGGGCAGCGCCAACGCGCGCAACAACGTCGCGGTGCTGATCCCCTGCCACCGCGTGATCCGCACCGGCGGCGACCTCGGCGGCTATGCCTACGGCCTCGCGATCAAGCGCGAGCTGCTCAAGCGCGAAGGAGTGGAATGATGAACACGGTGGAGACTTTCCGCGCGCTGCACGTGCCTGGCGATCCGCTGGTGCTGTTCAACATCTGGGACGCCGGCTCGGCGAAGGCCGTGGCGGACGCCGGGGCCAAAGCGATCGCGACCGGGAGCTTCGCCGTCGCCGAGACCAACGGGTTCAAGGACGGCGAGACGCTGCCGTTCGAGGTCGCGCTCGAAAACCTGCGCCGGATCGTGTCGGTTACCGACCTTCCGGTGACGATCGACATGGAAGCCGGCTATGGCGCAACGCCGGACGAGGTCGCCCGCTCGGTCGGGCGCGCGCGCGAGGCGGGGGCGGCGGGGATCAACATCGAAGACCGCATGCCCGGCACCACCACGCTGATCGCGCTCGCCAACGCCGCCGAGCGGGTGCGCGCCGCCGCTTCGGCCAACATCCACGTCAACGCGCGCACCGACGTCTACCTCGGCCGCAAGGTGGAGGACTACACCGCCGACCTGATCGACGCGGTGATCGAGCGGGCGGATGCGTATGCCGAAGCGGGGGCGGGCAGCCTGTTCGTACCGTTCCTCGGCGACCACCCGACCATCGCGCGGATCTGCGAGCGCTCTCCCCTGCCGGTCAACATCCTGTGGGCACCGGGACGCGGGACGCGCGCGGAACTCGGTAATCTCGGCGTGGCGCGGATCAGCTTCGGCCACGGACCTTGGGCCGCGGCGATGGCATGGTTGACCGCGCAGGCGCGCGAGGTGCTGGCTGGAGGAAATCCGCCCTACGCCGGTTGACTTGGCGGCTGCGCGCGTGCGTCGTGCGCAGCGCATGACGGAAGACAACCACCAAGGATCGACGGAAGAACCGGCGCGCAAGCCGCTGTGGCGGCGCGTGATCGATTTTCCCATCGTCGCCCTGGTCATCGCCATCGCGGCCTTGTCGGCGGCGCTTTATGCGGTCTTCCCGATTCTCAAGTGGCTGCCGATCGAGCGCCTGCCGACATGGGTCGACGCTCCGCTGGTGGCGCTGTCAATCAGCGCAGTCAGCGTGGCGGTTTACAAGCTGCTGGTCGCCCGGCTCGGCGAACACCCGCGCGACGACCTGCCGTTCGATCGCCGCTGGCTCGATTTGGGGCGCGGCGCGGCGCTGGCGCTTGTCCTCATGAGCGCGATGGTGGCGGTCGCCGCTCTCGCCGGAGCGTACAAGGTGTCGGGATGGGGCGGCAGCACCAGCCTGTCGATGCTGCTGTTCACCGCCGGACTGCAGGCGGCCATTTCGGAAGAGATCCTCGCGCGCGGCATCCTGTTTCACTTCCTCGAACAGTTCGGCGGAAGCTGGTTCGCGCTCGCGGCGAGTTCGGCGATCTTCGGCCTGCTTCACCTCGGCAACGCCAACGCGACACTGTTCTCCGCGCTGGCGATCGCGGTCGAGGCCGGCATCCTGCTCGGCGGCGCCTACATGCTCACGCGCAATCTGTGGCTGGCGATCGGGCTGCACTTCGGGTGGAACTTCACCCAAGGCTATATTTGGGACGTGCCGGTGTCGGGCTTCCAGGTCGACGGGCTGGTCGACGCGCACAGCGCCGGGCCGGAACTGCTGTCAGGCGGCATGTTCGGGCTGGAGGCGTCGGTCATCGCGCTGGCCATCGCCACCCCGCTGGGGGCGTGGTTTGTCTACCGCGCCGCGCTCAAGGGCAATCTCGTGCGCCCGTGGTGGGTGCGCCGCCGCTTGGCGCGCGAGGCCGCCGTCCGCTAGTCCAGCTTGGGCGTCATCCCCGGCTCGCACTTCTCCATCGCGCGTATGTAGGCAGGCCGCTGCCCGATCCGCTGGAGATAGGCGGCGATGTTGGGAAACGGCTCCAGGCTCGCGCCGCCGAACATGCGCGAAGTGGTGAGGTTGAAGCCCATCATGATGTCCGCCGTGGTCAGCTGCGAACCGCCGAAGAATTCCGCCTCGCCGAGCCGCGCCTCGGCCAGCTGCCATGCGCCCGCTCCGCGCGAGGCGACGAAGTCGGGCAGCTCGGTCGCGCCCATGCGCATCGCGACCAGCGCCATCATGCCGTTGGTCATGAAGGTCGCGTTGGAGAAGTGGAACCAGAACAGGTGGCCGGCAAAGTCGGGATTCTCGGGTCCGGGCGACAGCCGCGCGCCGCCATACTTGCGGTCGATATACTCGCAGATGGCCCCGCTTTCGCCGAGGGTCAGATCGCCGTCGGTGATCACCGGCGCGATGCCCATCGGGGACAGGGCCTTGTACTCGTCAGGCGCGAGATTGTTGTCGCTGCGCCGAGTGTAGAGCTTGAGCTCGTAATCGAGCCCCAGCTCCTCGCACAGCCACACGATGCGCTCGGACTGCGAGATGCGCAGGTGATGGACGGTCAGCATAATCCGTTCTCCCTCTGGTCGGGCTCAACTTGCTCGTTTCGCTCGTCCTGACAAGCGGGGCGGGCACCCCTTCGCAGCGAAAATTGCGCAATCATCGGCAAACCATCGGTTGCCCATCATGGCCAATGCGCGCGCCTCGCAACACTCTACGCGAAAGGCGGGAGTACGAGCGATGACACGAATGGGAATTGTTGCGCGTGGTGCCTGTATCGGGCTGGCGTTGAGCTTGGTTGCCGCGTGTGGAGGAGCCGACAGCGCGCCAATCGCGGGTGGCGGAGGATCGGGCGGCGGACCCACTTCGACCCCGACGCCCACGCCCACCAGCGGCGTGAGCTTCGCGAATTCGCCGTTCGGACTGGGACAGACGACGCCGCAGCAATTCGCGGTGCTGGGATCTAACGTCGCTGCACGAGATACGGACTGGGGGCTTAGTCCGGACCCTTCGCGGCTCGATACGGCGTTCCCGTTCGGCATCCGGGTAGTCACTCCCGACGACTTTCGCCTCTCGATCGGCAGCCTTGGGGAAGGGACGATGACGTTGAACGGGGCATCGGGAATCGACCAGAACGGGAAGATTACGCTGCTTGGGTTTAACGCGCTCGGAGGGATCGGCACCTTGGTGATCCTGCTCGATGCAGACGGTGCGCCGCTGAAGAGCGTCGCATCCGGCTATTGGTCGAAGATGGTACGGCCGGCTGACCCCTATCCGTATGATTCCGTGGTATTTCTATACGGCATCCCCACTCCGGCAGAGGCGTTGCCGCAGACCGGCGGAGCGGATTATCGCTCGATCCAGTCCGGCCTTGTGCTTCATGTCGATTTCGAAACCCGTGCCGTGACCGGCACGGCCGCCGGTGAAAACGGCACGACATACGCGTTACGCAATGTGCTGCTGAGCGCGGATCGAACGACCTATACGGGGGAGGTCGTGTCTGCCGACGGCAATGTGGCCGGCGTGATCGATGGCCGCTTCGCTGGTACGGGCGCCGCCGAAATGATGGTGCGGATCAACTACACCGTTCCCGAGGGCCATGCCGCCGCGTTGATTGGCCTCAGCCGCGTCAGTTGAATCGCGGCGGTCACACGAAACTGTAGGGGTCGATATCGATCGACACCCGCACCCCTTGCGGCAAGCGCAAGGGGGCGAGCCAGTCGCGGATCACGTCCTGCACCTGCGCGCTGCGGCGGGCGTTGATGAGGAGGCGGTAGCGGTAGCGGCCGCGCAGCAGGCTGAGCGGGGCGGGCGCCGGGCCCAGGATGGCGACATCGGGCACATTCGGTTGGGTCCCGCCGATCAGGCGCGCTGCTTCCTTGGCCTCGGCCTCGTCTTCGCTCGAGACGATGATCGCAGCCCAACGGCCGAAGGGCGGTGCGCCGGCGTGGCGACGGGCTTCGGTTTCGGCATCGTAGAACGCGTCCCGGTCGCCGGCAGCGAGGGCGGCGATGACCGGTGCATCGGGGTGGCGGGTCTGGATCAGCACCTCGCCGGGTTTGGCCCCGCGCCCGGCGCGGCCGGCGACCTGGGCGACCTGCTGGTAGGTCCGCTCGGCCGCGCGCAGGTCGCCGCCTTCGAGGCCGAGGTCGGCGTCGACCACGCCCACGAGGGTCAATTCGGGAAAGTGGAACCCCTTGGTGACGAGCTGCGTGCCGACGATCACATCAATCGCGCCGCTCTCGGCACGTTCGACGAATTCGGCGGCCCGTTCGGGCGAGTTGACGGTGTCGGAAGTGACCACCGCCACCCGCGCGTCGGGCATGATCGCGGCCACCTCGTCGGCGATCCGCTCGACTCCCGGTCCGCAGGCGACGAGGCAGTCGAGCTCGCCGCATTCGGGACAGGCGGGCGGGGGCGGGGTCTCGTGCCCGCAGTGGTGGCACGCGAGGCGGCGGCTGAGGCGGTGCTCGACCAGCCAGGCGCTGCAGTTGGGGCACTGGAAGCGAAAGCCGCAGTTGCGGCACAGCGTCAGCGGGGCGTAGCCGCGGCGGTTGAGGAACAGCAGCGATTGCTCGCCTTTGGCCAGCCGCTCTTCCATCGCTTCGACCAGGCGTGGGGCGAGCCAGCGGCCGCGTTCGGGCTTTTCGGTGGTCAGGTCGAGCGTGTCGATCGCCGGCAAGCGTGCGCCGCCGTAGCGGTCTTCAAGGACCAGCCGCTCATAGACCCCGCTCTCGGCCATCTGCAGGCTTTCGAGTGCGGGGGTGGCGCTGGCGAGGATGACCGGCAGGCTCTCGAACCGCGCGCGCATGACGGCGACGTCGCGGGCGTTGTAGCGCACGCCTTCGTCCTGCTTGAAGCTGACCTCGTGCGCCTCGTCGACCACGATCAGCCCGAGGTTGGCGTAGGGCAGGAACAAGGCGGAGCGGGCGCCGACCACGACTTGCGCGGTGCCCGCCGCGATCGCGCGCCAGGCGCGGCGGCGTTCGGTCGATTTGAGGCTGGAATGCCAGACCACCGGCGGCGTGCCGAAGTGTTCTTCGAAGCGGCGCAGGAAAGCTTCGGTCAGCGCGATTTCGGGAAGCAGAACGAGCGTCTGCCGGCCCATTTCCAGCGACGCGGCGACGCCTTCGAGATAGCACTCGGTCTTGCCCGACCCGGTCACGCCGTCGAGCAGGAACGGCGCAAACTTCCGTGCCTTGACCGCAGTGACGAAGCGCTCAGCCACCTCGGCCTGCGCGGGCGACAGCTCGGGCACGGCGAAATTGGCGCTCGCTCGGGGGTAGGGCCGGTCGCAATCGACTTGCACCGGCTCCAGCACGCGCTGGTTGACCAGCCCGCGCAGCACGCCTTCGCTGACCCCGGCGATCCCGGCGAGTTCGCGCACGGTTGCCTGTTCGCCCTCCAACGCCTCGATCGCCGCCAAACGCTGCGGCGTCATCCGCTCGGGTACGCCACCCGACAGGCGATATTCGGTCATCGTCGCCGGACCGCGCAGCGCGCCGCCGCTCGCCAGCACCATCCGCGCGACCGACGACAGCGGCGCGCAGTAATAGTCTGCGGTCCATTCGAGCAGGCGCCGCAACTCCGCCTTGAGCGGCGGCACCGGCAGTACGCTCAGCAGGGGGCGCAGCTTGGCATCCGGAACCTCGCTTCCGGGCAGCCGTTCAGGCTCCCAGACGATCCCGACGATCTGGCGGGGGCCCAATGGCGCGACGACCACCGAGCCCGGCTCGACGTGCATCCCTTCCGGAACGCGGTAGTCGAGCGGGCCGAGCGCGGCGTTGAAGATCAGCAGTCGGGCGCGGTTCATCACAGTTCTGCCCATATGGGCGCCGCCGTGGTGGGGCGGCAAGGTTAGGAGACCTTGCAATGACCGATTTGATTGGCAGCCCGGCTGTCCTGCACCGCCGCAAGTTCCTCGCCGGCCTCGGCGTGTCCGCCGGGGTCCTGGCGCTACCCGCCTGCACCACCGGGTTCGGCGGGTTCAGCTTCACCGATGCGGTTGCGCGCTTGCTATATCTCTCCACCGGCCGCGCGTTCGACCGCATGACCGCGCCGGGCGGGTTCTGGGACCAGCAGGTCGCCGCGCTCGGGTTCGACCAGTTCCTCGGCGCGCGCGGCGGAACGCTCAACCGTATTCTCACCTCCGCGCTGTTCAAGGACCGGCTGGCCCGCGCGCTGGCGCCGGTCGCGTTCGACGCCGCCGAGCGTGCCGCGCCGGTGGTCGCCGACACGGTGCGCACCATCGGTTTCGCCAACGCGGTCGATCTCATCCGCGGCGGCCCGCGCGCTGCCTCGAGCTTCCTGCGCCAGGAGATGGGCACCGCGCTCATCGACGCGATGCTGCCTGGCGTCGGGCAGGGCCTGCGCGTGGCGAGCGATCCGTTGGTCGGTGAGGCGCTCGCCGCGCTCACCGGGGTCGACATACCGCAGGTCGCGCGCACCTTTTCCGCTCGGGTCGACGACGTGATCTGGAACGAGATCGGCAACGAGGAAGAGACGATCCGTGCCAACCCCCAGGCAACCCACGACCCGCTGATCATCGGCGCCTTCGGGGTCGGTTCGCGGCTCTAGGCTCTTGCTCGTCGTCTGCTCGGCCACTAGCGCTGGGGGTGGACGAACGAGGGGAAGACGATGATTTTCGGTGCAATCGTGCTGGCGCTGATGGCAGCGCCGCCGGCGACGCAAACCTGTCCCGATGGCTCGGTCATCCTCGCGACCGACGACTGCGCGGCGCCTCCGCCGCCGCCGGCCACGCAGACGTGCCCGGACGGATCGGTCATCCTGGCGACCGAGTACTGCAACGGCGAAGTACTGGCCGAGATGCAGTGCGCGGCGAACTCGGTGCCTTCGAAACGACTGGGCCGTGAAGCCGTGCTCCGACTGAAGCCCGATATATTCGAATTGGAGTTCGCCGACGGGCGGACGTTCAGCGGCGCGGCGGATCCCAATTCCACCGACGTGTGGCGCAGCAGGCTATGGGGCACCGGCGAACCAACCCCGATCGCGTTCGACATTGCGGACAAGTCCGATTCCACTGGCAACTTCTCGGCCCACCTCGACGGAGTACCGTACTCCTGCAAGGCCACTCCGTCTTGAGTGCTGCGGGTGGCATTCGGCAATTGCCGTTTCTATAGCCGCTCGCAGTTGCCGATACGCATGGGACACGCCTGATGAAATTCTTCGCCGACACTGCCGAGATCGACGCCATCCGCGAGCTGGCCGAGGCCGGGCTCGTCGACGGGGTCACCACCAACCCGTCGCTGATCCACAAGTCGGGCCGCGACTTCATGGAGGTGACGAAGGAAATCTGCGGGATCGTCGACGGCCCGGTCAGCGCCGAGGTGGTCGCGCTCGACCACGCGACAATGATGCGCGAGGCCGAGGTGCTGCGGAAGATCGCCGACAACGTGTGCATCAAGGTGCCGCTGACGATCGACGGCCTCAAGACCTGCCGCGCGCTTACCGGCGAGGGCACGATGGTCAACGTCACGCTGTGCTTTTCCGCCAATCAGGCGCTGCTGGCGGCCAAGGCGGGGGCGACGTTCGTCAGCCCGTTCGTCGGCCGGCATGACGACAACGGGTTCGACGGGATGGAGCTGATCCGCGATATCCGCCTGATCTACGACAACTACGCCTTCGGCACCGAAATCCTCGTCGCCAGCGTGCGGCACGTGATCCACGTGCTGGAGGCGGCGCGCATCGGTGCCGACGTGATGACCGCGCCGCCGGCAGTCATCAAGAGTCTCGCCAACCACGTGCTGACCGACAAGGGCATCGAGGGCTTCCTGTTCGATTGGGCGAAAACCGGGCAGACCATTCTCAAGTAGGCAGTTCCTTTTCGCACCCACTCCCGTCACCCTGAACTTGTTTCAGGGGCCATCGTGCGCCACAGACCGGAGCTCTGACTGGCGCGCTGTTCTCGCGTCCTGCGTTGTCGCGGGCTACCGGCCGAGGCGGCGAAATGGATCCTGAACCAAGTTCAGGATGACGAAGGGAGGTATCGAGCCGAGCGCTTTCATGGCCGACGAAACGCCCCTCGATCGCTTCAAGCTCGCGCTGACCGGCGCCAGCCGTGCGCTCGCGCACGAGCCGGAGGTGGAGGTGGCGTGGAGCGCCGATGCGCCGACCGCGCGCGGCAAGCACTTCCGCGTGCCGCTGCCAGGCCGCTCGGTCCCCGCCGACCAGGCCCGCGAGGCACGGGGCTTTGCCGACAGTTTCTCGCTCCGGCTACGCCACCATAACGAAGCCCTGCACATGCGCGGGATGCCTTCGGAGCCGACCGCGCGGGCCTGCTACGACATGGTCGAGCAGGTGCGCTACGAGGCGCTCGGCGCGAACAACTACGGTGGCATCCGCGCCAATCTCGACGCGGCGACCGAACTGCGCACCAATTCCGATCCGATCGCCCGGGCCATTCGTGCCGAGGACGTGCCGGTGGCGAGCGCGCTCGGCCTGATCCTGCGCGAGAAGCTGACCGGCGAGGCGATCCCGCAGCGCGCCGCGCCCGGCGTCGAACTTGTCCGCGATTGGATCGAGGAGAAGGCCGGCGCGGACTTTGAAGCGCTCGCGCTGTCGCTCGATGACCAGAAGGCGTTCCAGGGCCTCGCGCTCGACCTGCTGCGCCACCTCGACCTGACGCTGCCCGACGACTTCGATCAGTCGTCCGACGACGGTGACGACGGCGAGGAGCCCGAAGGCGAGGACCAGGACGAGAGCGAGGACGACAACGAAGGCGCCGGCCAGCCGCAATCGACCGAGCTGGCCGGCGAGATGTCCGACGGCGACGACGAGGGCGATTCCGATACCGAGATGACCTCGGAACAGGAGACGACCGAGGGCGAGCCGGGCGACGAGGGTGAGGACGGCATGATGCCGGTCCGGCCCAACCGCCCGTGGACCGACATCCCCGAAGGCTTCGACTACAAAGCCTGGACCACGCGCTTCGACGAAGTGGTCGAGGCGCCCGAGCTGTGCGACGCCGACGAGCTCGACCGGCTGCGCGCCTATCTCGACAGCCAGCTCACCGGCTTGCAGGGCGTGGTCACCCGGCTCGCCAACCGGTTGCAGCGCCGCCTGATGGCGCAGCAGAACCGCAGCTGGGACTTCGACCAGGAAGAAGGCCTGCTCGACGCCGCGCGGCTCGCCCGGGTGGTCATCAGCCCCGGCCATTCGCTGAGCTACAAGATCGAGCGCGAGACTGAGTTCAAGGACACCGTGGTCACGCTGCTGATCGATAACTCGGGCTCGATGCGCGGGCGGCCGATCTCGATCGCGGCGATTAGCGCCGACATCCTCGGCCGCACGCTCGAGCGGGTGGGGGTGAAGACCGAGGTGCTCGGCTTCACCACCCGTGCGTGGAAGGGCGGGCTGAGCCGCGTGGCGTGGCTTGCCGACGGCAAGCCCGCGCAGCCCGGCCGTCTCAACGACCTGCGCCACATCATCTACAAGCGCGCCGACGAACCCTGGCGCCGCGCCCGCCGCAACCTCGGCCTGATGATGCGCGAGGGGTTGCTCAAGGAGAATATCGACGGCGAGGCGCTG
>JAEWKG010000109.1 GCA_023386135.1 Pseudomonadota bacterium
GTTGAGGCCGACGCAGGGCACGCCGCAGACGGTGAACTCGACCGTCAGCTCGTCGCCCTCGTGCCCGTCGGGATAGTCGCCGGGCGCGCGGTGGACCGCGGTCACCTTGGAGTCGGGGAAGACCGAGGCGTAGAACTCCGCCGCCTCGCGCGCGCTATGATCGTACCAGACGCAGATCGTGTTCTTGTTCATGATGCTACTCCTTGCGCGGGCCGACGAGACCGATGGGCGCGCCGCTCGGGTCGTGGGCATAGACGGTGTACTCGCCGCCCGGGATTTGCTGCGGTTCGCCCAGCACCTTGCCGCCGTGGTTGACGGCTTCCTTGCGCGCGCGGTCGATGTCGTCGACGCCGACGAAATACTGCCAGCGGGCACCCTCGCCGCCAGGTTGCGCCTTGGCGATCGCGCCGATGCCGCCGCCCTCGTGCTGGATGAACAGATAGTCGCCCATCGGGCCCATCGGCATCGCGCCCTCCTGGGTCCAGCCGAACAGCTCTGTATAGAGCGCGACTGCTGCCGCCTGGTCGGTGGTCCACAGCTCGTTCCAGCGAATGTGTTGCGCCTTGGCGTAGTCGAACACGTCGCTCTTGGCGCCGGGCTCGGGCGGGGTCGGGTTCATGACGTAGAACTGCGCGCCCTGCCCGTCGGCGACCATCGCCATGCGGCCGACGCCAGGCATGTCCATCGGCGGCATGTGGACCTCGCCGCCCGCCGCCTTGATCCGCTCGACCGCGCCATCGACGTCGGGGTGGTGGATATAGCCGAGCCACACCGGCTTGGCGCCGTGGGCCTTCATGTCGTCGCTCATGGTCAGCACGCCGCCGGCGTTGCCGCCGTCAGAGCGTCCGATCATGCGATAGGTCGTGCCGGTGGGCATCGCCTGTCCCTCGGCCGCGATCTCCCAGCCGACCACCGCGCGGTAGAAGTCACGCGCCTGGTCGACATCGTCGGTGATCAGTTCGTACCAGATGAAGCCGCCGCGTTCGTCGCTCATCACTTGCCTCCCAGTTCGAGGACGGGCTCGAAGCCGCCGTAGATCATGCGCTGCGGGTTGAACGGCATGTCGTCGGGCATCTTCATGTCCGGGTCGGCCATCATCTTCTCGGCCGCCGCATCGCACACCGCGCGGCTGGGCCAGGTCATGTAGCTGAAGACGACGTTCTCACCCTCTTCCGCCTTCACCGCGCGGTAGAAGTCGGTCTGCTGGCCGTGCGGAACGTCATCGCCCCACGCCTCGACCACGCTGGTCGCGCCGTAGCCGTCGAACATGGTCCACGCGTCGTCGGCCATCTTGCGATAGTCCTCGCGCCGGCCGTGCGGCACGGGGAGGACGAAGCCCTGGACGTAGTCGCCCTTGTTGGGCGTGCCGTGCACGACCATCGGCTCGAACCCGCCGAAGATCATCCGCGCGCCGTCGAACGGGACCGGGTTGGTCTCGCGGCTCATCCGCGGGTCCTTGTCCATCATGCCGCTGATCTTGGCCATGCCCGCATCGCGGGTCGCCTTGTCGGGCCACTCGATCCACGCGAAGGCGACCGTCTCGTCCTCCTTCGCGGCGACCGCGCCCTGGAAGTCGGTGGTCTGGCCGGGCTTGAGGTCGGCGCCCCAGCATTCGACCACGCGCAGCGCGCCATGCTCGAGGAAGACCGGATCGACCGTGCTGGCGTGGCGGAGGAATTCGTCCTTGCCGGTGCTCGGCACCGAAATCACGAAGCCATCGAAGTACGACATTGCCTCCTCCTCTCACGCCGTGGCGGCCGCGAAGGCCTCGGGACCCTGTTCGACGGCCGCCTGATCCATCCACATAACTTCCCAGTTGTGGCCGTCGAGGTCCTCGAAACTGCGGCCATACATGAAGCCGTAGTCTTGCGGCGGATCGCAATCGGCGTTCCCGCCGGCGGCCGCGACATCGGCCAGCGTCGCATCGACGTGCTCGCGGCTCTCGCGGCTCAGGCACAGCATGACCTGCGCGCTCTGCTTGGCGTCGGGGATCGCCTTGGTGGTAAAGCTCTTCCACTTGTCGTGGGTCAGCAGCATCACGCAGATCGCGTCCGACAGCTGCATCGCGGCTGCGGTCTCGTCGGTGAATTTGGGTTCGTTGGTAAACCCGATCGCCGAGTAAAATGCCTTCGACGCGTCGAGGTCCGCCACCGGCAGGTTCACGAATATCATCTGGGTCATCGCAGCTCTCTCCTTCGCTTGCGAATCGGAACTTGCGTCTTCTGATCGACTCGGTTACAAAAAGCAACTGTGAAGTTACCAAAAGAAACTAATGTCGAAAAGCAGGGCCATGGCCGCTGGTACGGCGATGCTTGCGGCACCGCGTTCGCTATGGAACTGGTCGGCGAGCGGTGGTCCTTGCTGATCGTGCGCGAGCTTATGCTGGGCGCGCGACGGTTTTCGGACATTCGCGCCAGCTTGCCCGGAATCAGCGCCAAAGTGCTGACCGAGCGGCTTACCTCGCTGGAGGAAGCGGGTGTGCTGGTGCGCCGCCAGTTGCCGTCGCCAGGCAAGGCGCAAGTCTACGCGCTGACCGGGTGGGGGTACGCCGCCGAACCTCTGATCCAGGAACTCGGTCGTTGGGCCGCGCAATCGAGCGCGCACAATCCGACCCTGCCGCTGTCGCCCGTGTCCTTGATGCTATCGATGCGCACGATGGTGCAGCACAACCGGCTCGCCCAGTTCGCCCGCCGCCGGATCGGCTTTGCGGTCGGCGAGGAGGAATTCATCGCCGAGCCGACCATGCGCGAACTGCCGATCCGGCGCGAATCCGTCCGGCAGGCCGACACGGTGTTCCGCGCGCCGATCGCCTCGGTCATCGCCGGCGGGTTCTACGCGGATGTGCCGTGGGACGAACTGGAGCGCGAGGCCGGACTGACGATCGAGGGCAACCGCGAACTCGCCATGCGCTTCGCCAGCCTGTTCCGCCTGCCGCCCAAGCTCGCCTAGCGCTGGCGGAAGGCCCAGCGCAGCGTCTCCGACATCGTCCGCGTCGCCATCCGCGCCGGCAGCGCGCCGACCAGCGGCCGCTGAAGCCCCAGCATCATCCGTGCATAAGGCGGCAGCAGATCCACCGCCGCGGTGCCGAGCGTGCGCTGCACTGCCGCCGGTGCGCCCTCGGGCCGTTGGCTCAGCACCAGCTGCGCCACTTCCCGCGCGGCATCGCTCGTAGCGAGATCGCCGCGCAGTTCGGCGATCAGCGCCTCGGCCTCGGCCCTGGTCTCCGGCACAGGGTCGGCGCCGAGCGCGTGGGCGATGAGCGCGAACTGGTGGAAGTATTCGTCCTGCTCGGCCGCCGGCATCGAAGGGCGGACGATTGCGAGGTGGGCTTCGAGGAAGCTGGTCGCCTCGGCCACATGCACCCACGCGAGCGTGCGCGGATCGGTCGCGGAATACGGCGTGCCGTCGGGCAGCGTCCCGCTGACCTGGGCGTGGATTCGGTTCACCCGCTCGATCGCCGCCATCGCGTCGTCGCGGTGCGCGAAGGTCGTCACCGCGATGAACCGCGCGGTGCGGCGCAGGCGGCCGTGCATGTCGGCGCGGAAGTCCGAGTGATCGAGCACGCCCTGCAACGCGTGCGGATGCAGCATCTGCAGCAGCAGCGAGCGGATCCCGCCGACCAGCATCGACACCACGCCCGCGTGGACCATGCGGATCGGCGAGTCGCGTTCGAACAGCGCCTCGTCGCTCAACGCCACCGGCTGCTGCCCGGCGGCAACATCGTTGAGCACGCCGCGCACCTTGCCGACCAGGCGGCGGCGCAGGAAATCGGCGGGGGAAGGCGGCGGCATCGCGGGCTGTTATCGGGACAAGATAAGTTGCTCGCAAGGACGCTTGCGACCACCCGCGCCCGCGTATAGTCGGCACAGGCGATGAACGACATGAACGACGCCCTCGATAGCAGCCAACGCACCCTGCTCGCCGCACCCGACGCCACCGTCAGCGCGCGCGAGGTGTTCGGGGTCGATGTCGACTGGCAGGTGCCCGCGTTCTCGAAGGCCGATGCGCGCGTGCCGGACATCGACGAGAGCTACGTGTTCGAACCGCACACGACGCTGGCGATCCTCGCCGGCTTCGCGCACGACCGGCGGGTGATGGTTCAGGGCTATCACGGCACCGGCAAGTCGACGCACATCGAACAGGTCGCCGCGCGTCTCAACTGGCCGTGCATCCGCATCAACCTCGACGCGCACATCAGCCGCATCGACCTCGTCGGCCGCGATGCGATCGTCCTGCGCGATGGGCTGCAGGTGACCGAGTTCCGCGAGGGCCTGCTGCCGTGGGCGCTCCAGCACCCGGTGGCGCTGGTGTTCGACGAATACGACGCCGGCCGACCGGACGTGATGTTCGTCATCCAGCGCGTGCTCGAGCAGCAGGGCAAACTGACCTTGCTCGATCAGAACCGGGTAATCCGGCCCGATCCCAACTTCCGCCTGTTCGCCACTGCCAACACCGTTGGTCTCGGCGATACGAGCGGGCTCTATCACGGCACCCAGGCGATCAACCAGGGCCAGATGGACCGCTGGAACCTGGTCGTGGCGCTCAACTACCTGCCGGCGAAGACCGAGCAGGAGATCGTCCACGCCAAGAGCCCGGAAACCGACGCCAAGACCATCGCCGACATGGTCAAGGTCGCCGACATGACCCGCCAGGGCTTCATCGGCGGCGACATCTCGACCGTGATGAGCCCGCGCACGGTGATCACCTGGGCGCAGAACGCGGCGATCTTCGGCGATGTCGGCTTCGCGTTCCGGCTCACCTTCCTCAACAAGTGCGACGAGGCGGAGCGGGTGCTGGTGGCGGAATACTACCAGCGCGTATTCGGCGTCGATCTTCCCGAGAGCGTCGTCGGCAAGAACTGACTTCTTGAAGCGCTGTGTTGAAGTGCTAATACACTAGCGATGGCGTTATGGTCGCGTCCCAAGCCCGAGCCCGAACCGCCGGCACACGCCGGGTACTTCGCGCTGCACGAGGCCTACGGCGACGACGAGCCGGCCTATGACAAGTTCAGCGACTGGGACCGCCGGCTCGACGAACTGGAGCCCAAGCCCGCCCGCCGCCTGTGGCTCGGCCGGCGGCGGCGCTGGTGGATCGTGCGCATCGTCGCCGGCCTGTTGGCGCTGTTCATGCTCATCATCGCGTGGCTCGCGGTCACCGCGCCGCTGTCGAAATCGCTCCAGCCGATCGCCGCTCCGGAGCTGACCCTGCTCGCCAGCGACGGCACGCCGATCGCGCGCAACGGCGCGGTGATCGACAAGCCGGTCGAGGTGAAGAAGCTGCCCAGGCACGTGGTCAACGCCTTCATCGCGATCGAGGACCGCCGGTTCTATTCGCACTGGGGGATCGACCCGCGCGGCATGGCCCGCGCCGCGTGGACCGGATACGGCGGCGGCTCAACGATTACCCAGCAGCTCGCCAAGTTCACCTTCCTCACCCCCGAGCAGACGCTGACCCGCAAGGCGCGCGAGATGCTGATCGCGTTCTGGCTGGAGGCGTGGCTGTCGAAGGACGAGATCCTCGAGCGCTATCTCTCCAACGCCTACTTCGGCGACAACGTCTACGGCCTGCGCGCGGCGAGCCTGCACTACTTCTACCGCCAGCCCGAGCGGCTGAAGCCCGAGCAGGCGGCGATGCTCGCGGGGTTGGTGCAGGCGCCGTCGCGGTTCGCGCCCACCCGGCACTACGATCGTGCCGCCAAGCGGATGAAGCTGGTGGTGGGATCGATGGAGGCGATGCACTTCATCACGCCCGCGGAAGCGCGCGCGATGCGCCCGCCCAAGCTCGACGTGCGGCCCGACAAGAACCTGCCGACCGGCACCTACTTCGCCGATTGGGCGCTGCCGCAGGGCCGCCAGCTCGCCGAGGCGGGGTATGGCGGACAGACCCTCACCACCACGCTCGATTCGCGGCTGCAGGGCATCGCTCGGCGGGTGACCCAGCAGGTGCCCGGCAAGGCGCAGGTGGCGCTGGTAGCGATGCGGCCCAATGGCGAGGTGGTCGCGATGATCGGCGGCAAGGACTACTCGCGCTCCCCGTTCAACCGGGCGACGCAGGCCCGGCGCCAGCCGGGCTCGACGTTCAAGCTGTTCGTCTGGCTCGCCGCGCTGCGCAATGGCATGTCGCCCGACGACCGGATCGACAACCGCGCGATTACGACCGGCAGTTACCGGCCCAAAAACGCCGCGAACAATTATTCCGAATCGATCACGCTGGAGGATGCGTTCGCCCGCTCCAGCAACGTCGCGGCGGTGCGGCTGCTGCAGACGGTGGGTAGCACCAAGGTGATTGCCACCGCGCGCGACCTCGGGGTCACCTCACCGCTGGCGGAGGGCGATCCGAGCCTCGCGCTGGGCACTTCGACGATGACCCTGCTTGAGCTGACCAGCGCCTACGCCGGGGTGGCCGCGAACGAGTTTCCCGTCCGCGCCCGCGCCTTCGCGACGCCCGATCAGGGCTGGCTCAGCAAGGCATGGGAGTGGTCGAAGCACGAGAGCCTGTCGGGCCGCGTCCACACCGACATCGAGCAGATGATGCGCGCGACGATCAGCCGCGGCACCGGGCGCGCGGCGGCGTTGTCGATCCCCGCGTTCGGCAAGACCGGGACCAGCCAGGATTACCGCGACGCGCTGTTCGTCGGCTACGCGGACGATCTGGTGGTCGGAGTGTGGGTTGGCAACGACGACAACACGCCCTTGAACGGCGTCACCGGCGGCAGCATCCCCGCGCGCATCTGGCGCGATTTCATGAGCCAGGCGCTCGGCCGCTCGGCGCCGCGCCCCGCCCCCGCGCCCGGCGCCAGCGAGGATCCCGGCACTCCGGTCGAGCCGATGGACGTGCCGGGTCCCGACGCCATCCCCACGGCCGACATCCCGCTCGGCGACGACCGCTCGCGGGTGCGCATCGGCGGCGAAGGGGTGACGGTGAGCACCGACGTCGATGGCGTGCCGGTCGACGTCCGGCTGGGCCGCGATGGCTTGCGGGTGCAGCCTGGACCAAGCGCGAGCGTGACACCCTCGGCCACGCCGACGGGTCGCTAGCCCTCGCCCTCCACCATCAGGATATTCATCACCGCGCTGGCGATCGGCCGGTTCGGATCGTCCTGCCACGCCTCGACGGCGAGGTTGGCGTTGCGCCGGCCAAGCCGCACGATCCGCCCACGCGCATGCGCCAGCTGGGGGCGCCCGGCGGATAGGTACTCGACCGTGATGTTGATCGGCTTCAGCAGGGGATCGCGCCCGCGCGCCGCGAGCTCGGCGCGTAGGGCGGCGTAGCCCGCGGTCTCCAAAAGCCCGCCGATCGCGCCGCCGTGCCACGCGCCGGGACGGCCTTCGAGGTCGTGGCTGAAGGTGAGCGACACCGTGGGCGCGCCCGTGGTATCGGTCACGGTGATGCCCAGCGCACGGGCGTAGGCGGTCAGTTCCACGCTCATGCCATGCGCGCCGGATCGAGGGCCATGAACACCCCGGTCACTTCCGCCACCGGATCGTCCGCATCGCCGTCGTGCGCTGTGCCGCGCACAAAAGCGGCGGAGCGGGTGCGCCGGTAACAGGTCACCCGCCCGATCACCGAGGCGTGCTCGCGCGCGGGCCGGAGGTAATCGACCCGCAAGTCGAGCGTCGCCACGGGGCGGAACTCGCCGTTAGCGGCCCAGATCGCCATGCCGGCGGCCATGTCCATCAGGCTGATGATAGGTCCGGAGGCGAGCACCGGCCGCCGCTCGTCGCCCACCAAGTCCGCCCGCCACGGCAGTTCGAGTTCGACCCAGTCGGAGCCGTGGTCGCGGTACTGGAGCCCGAGCCAACCTGGATGCGCACGGGTCAATACCCAGCGCGACAGCACTTGCGGATCGAACGCGCCTTGAAACATGTTCATGGAAAGGCCGTGCCGCGAGCCGGACAATTTAGCAACCGAGCCGAGCATGGAAGATCACTCGGCCTGCGCATGTCCCCCCGGACGCCAGGCAAAAAAAAGGCGGGACCCGCAGGTCCCGCCCTCTTGTTCGTTTCCGCTAGCGCTTACGAGCTGACGGGATCGTTGTGGTTCTTGGTCGCGATGATGATCGCGGTCACGACCGCGACGAGCGCGAGCAGGCCGATGATCCACGCGCTGGCCATCTCGCTGCCCTCTTCGGTCGGGGCGGCGGCACGCTGGGGAGCGGCCTGAGCAGCGACCGGAGCCGCCAGAAGAGTCACGGCTGCGGCGGCAGCGGCAAGATTGCTGAACTTCATGCTTATTCTCCTCGAAGCATTCGTCTTATTAAACTCTCATGGCCGCCCTAGGCCAGAGACCCGTAACAGGCAACCCCGATTCTCGGCGGTCTATGCAAAAATGTTAGGTCAGTCCCAGTTCGCTAAGTCACTGCTGTAATTCGGCAACAATCCCGAAATGCCACCAGACGAAGCCGCCCTCAAAACACCGAAATGGACACTTCGTTCCCGCCCCTCGCACGAATTTTCCGCTGTGCGGCAACTTCTCGCGAAGGGCTCCCCCTCGACGTTGGCGATTGCCCGGATATCGTTACATTTTGGTTAACGTCCAGCGGCCTGATTGCTCGCTATGTAGACCCGTTCGCCGCCAACCCAGGTCTGCAGCACGCGGGTGGCGCGGATATCCTGCGGGCTGGCAATGAGAGGATCGCGATCGATCACCACGAAGTCCGCCAGCATGCCCGGCTTGAGTTCGCCGAAGTGCGATTCGGCGAAGCCCGCATACGCACCCTGGGCGGTGTACCCAGCAAGGGCTGCCTCCCGCCCCACTGTCTCGCCCGGCATCCATCCGCCGAACGGCTGCCCATCGGGCCCAGTGCGGCTGATCGCCGCGGCCATGCCGGCGAAGGGATCGGGCGCCTCCACCGGCGCGTCAGAGCCGAACGCAAGCGGCGCGCCGGTCGCAGCGATCGAGCGCCACGCGTATGCGCCCTTGAGCCGCGCCGGCCCCAGCCGCGCTTCGGCCATCACCCGGTCCGAGGTCTGGTGAACCGGCCGCATCGAGGCGATCACGCCGTTCCGGCCGAAGCGGGGAATGTCGGCCGGATCGACGATCTGGGCATGCTCGATGCGCCAGCGCCGGTCGCCCTTGTATGTGTCCGACATCTCCTCGACCGCCGACAGCACCTCGGCATTGGCTGCGTCGCCGATCGCGTGGACCGCGACCTGGAACTTGTCGAGCGCCGCGCGGCTCATGAAATTCCTGAGCTGGGTGCCGGTCATCAGCGGCAGCCCGCTGTTCTTGGGGTCGTCGGAATAGGGCGCCTTGAGCCATGCCCCGCGCGATCCGAGCGCGCCGTCCATGTAGAGCTTCACCCCACCCAGATGCAGTTTGTCGCCGTAGAGCCATGGGGTCGGCCCGGGGCCGGCGATCAGCTCCATGTTATCGGTGCCCATGGCGTAGGCCATGATCCGCACCCGCAGCCAGCCGGCGTCGCCGGCGCGGCGCAAGCTTTGCCACGCCTGGATCGTGGTGCCCATGTCGGCCGCCGCGGTGACGCCCCTGGCGAGGAGGATCTCCTGTGCCTTGCCGAGCGCGAGGTCGTAGTCTTCCGGACGCGGCGCGGGGACCGCCTTCTCGATGAGCGCGGTGGCGTTGTCGACCAACACGCCGGCGGGCGCGCGCGAGCCCGCCACCCGCTCGATCCGCCCGCCCGCCGGGTCGGCGGTCTGCGCGGTGATCCCGGCGGCGGCGAGCGCGGCGCTGTTGGCCCACTGCGCGTGCCCGTCGACCCGCGCCAGCAGCACCGGCCGGCCAGCCACCGCGGCGTCGAGTTCGGCGGCGGTGGGGAAACGGCCGAGGCCCCAGAT
>JAEWKG010000140.1 GCA_023386135.1 Pseudomonadota bacterium
TCCATGGTCAGGGCAGGCTCGTTGTCCTTGTCGATCACCGCGCGCGAGAAGCGGTAGTTGCGGTTGAACTCGTTGATCTCGGCGAGGCCGGCCTTGCTGTCGGTGTAGCCGGCGTAGAACTGCATCACCTTGCAGTCCTTGTGATCGGTGCACCGCGACAGGTAGATCGTGTAGCCCGCGTCCTCCCCAAAATCGCTGTCGATCTCTTCGATCGATGTATTTCGGTCGGCGAGTTCGGCGGGAAGCTGGAGCGCCTTCAATTCGGCGGCGATCGATTGTTCGTCGAGCGCGAGCGGCGTGGCGAGCACGGGTGATGCGAAGGCGATGGCGGCGGCGCCGAGCACGAGCGCGGCGGAGTGGCGGAACGTCATGATATTGTAAATCCCCTCAGATTTGCGAGCTTCCTAGCGGCCCGATCAGTGCGCGCCAACCCTCTGCCGCGCTTGCCCGGCGCTGCGGTGGCGGCTAAGCGGCGCGCATCGCCGATGCCCCCGTGGTGGAATTGGTAGACGCGCTCGACTCAAAATCGAGTTCCGCAAGGAGTGCCGGTTCGACCCCGGCCGGGGGCACCAACTTCTCACTCAGGTGGCGGCTGCGGTATTTTCAGACCGTTTTTCCGGGGTGGCCGGGGCGCTCGCGATGCCTTGGTAATTTATCGACAGTTGGACAGGTTGACGGCCGCCGAGGCTGGGGGACCCCGACGGCCGTCTCTCCTCCCCAGGAGATCGGTTAGGTGTAGCTGCCGAGCCGGTGGTGCAGCGCGTTGATCTTGGCGAGCTCGTCGCGATCGTCGAGCGTGCGCGCGTACGCGGTAAGCGCGGTGCGCAGCAGCCGGAAGTCCGCTGTCGACAGCAGCGCGCGGGCGCGGCTGGGTTCGGCGGCGGGGCGGTCCTCGGTCATCGTTGTCATCCTCTTGTCCCTTACGCGGCGGCGAACTGGTTCATCGTATTCGCCGAGCCGCCGGCCTTCAGCGCGGCTTCGCCCGCGAAGTAGTCCTTGTGGTCGTCGCCGATGTCCGAGCCGCTCATGTTCTGGTGCTTCACACAGGCGATGCCCTGGCGGATTTCCTCGCGCTGCACGTTCTTGACATAGCCGAGCATCCCGGCGTCGCCGAAGTATTCGCGGGCGAGGTTGTCGGTGCTGAGCGCCGCGGTGTGATAAGTCGGCAGGGTGATGAGGTGGTGGAAGATCCCCGCCTCACGCGCCGCATCGGCCTGGAAGGTGCGGATGCGCTCGTCGGCCTCGGCGGCCAGCGGAGTGGCATCGTAATCGACGCTCATCAGCTTGGCGCGGTCGTAGGCGGAGACGTCCTGGCCAGCCTTCTCCCAGGCGTCGAACACCTGCTGGCGGAAGTTCAGCGTCCAGTTGAAGCTGGGGCTGTTGTTGTAGACCAGCTTGGCGGTCGGGATCACCTCGCGGATGCGGCTGACCATCCCGCCGATCTGGCCGATGTGCGGTTTTTCGGTCTCGATCCACAGCAGGTCCGCCCCGTTCTGCAGCGAGGTGATGCAGTCGAGCACGCAGCGGTCCTCCCCTGTGCCGGCGCGGAATTGATAGAGGTTCGAGGGAAGGCGCTTTGGCCGCAATAGCTTGCCGTCGCGGGTGATGAGGACGTCGCCGTTGCCGATCTGGCTGGCGTCGACCTCGTCGCAGTCGAGGAAGCTATTGTACTGGTCGCCGAGGTCGCCCGGCTCCTTGGAGTAGGCGATCTGCTTGGTCAGGCCGGCGCCGAGGCTGTCGGTGCGCGCGACGATCACCCCGTCTTCGACGCCGAGCTCGAGGAACGCGTAACGGACCGCGCGGATCTTTTGCAGGAAGTCCTCGTGCGGCACGGTGACCTTGCCGTCCTGGTGGCCGCACTGCTTCTCGTCGGAGACCTGGTTCTCGATCTGGATCGCGCAGGCGCCCGCTTCGATCATCTTCTTGGCGAGGAGGTAGGTCGCCTCGGCATTGCCAAAGCCGGCGTCGATGTCGGCGATGATCGGCACGACGTGCGTTTCGTGGTTGTCGATCGCCTGCTGGATGCGCTGCGCCTCGACCTCGTTGCCGGCCTCGCGCGCCTTGTCGAGCTCGCGGAACAGGCCGCCCAGCTCGCGGGCGTCGGCCTGGCGCAGGAAGGTGTAGAGCTCCTCGATCAGCGCGGGGACCGAAGTCTTCTCGTGCATCGACTGGTCGGGCAGGGGGCCGAATTCGCTGCGCAGCGCGGCGATCATCCAGCCGGACAGGTAGAGGTACCGCTTCTTGGTGGTGCCGAAATGCTTCTTGATGGCGATCAGCTTCTGCTGGCCGATGAAGCCGTGCCAGCAGCCGAGGCTCTGGGTGTAGGCAGCGGGATCGGCGTCGTAGGCCGCCATATCCTCGCGCATGATCTTCGCGGTGTACCGCGCGATGTCGAGGCCGGTGGGGAAACGGTTTTGCAGCCGCATGCGCGCAGCGCTCTCGGCGTCGATCGCGGCCCACGGCGCGCCCGCTTCGTCGATGGTGCGGCGGTAGTCGGCGATGCTGCTCTGGTAGGTCATTGATCGAATCCCGTGGCGGAAGGTTTCGTCCGGGATGACACACCACGCCCGCAAAATATCAGGAAAATTACAAACTATCTTGTCCAACTCGGCTCAGCAGAGCACGATGCGATGCAAATCTGTAAAGGAATTTACAAATGGCCGAGGCCGGATTGTTCGCGGGGGCGGCGTTGCGGCGGTTGCGCAAGCGCGAAGGGCTGACCCAGTCGGCGATGGCCGCGCGGCTGGCCATTTCGCCGAGCTATCTCAACCTCATCGAGCGTAACCAGCGCCCGCTGTCCGCTCGTGTCGTGCTGCAGGTTGCCGAACAATTCGAGTTCGATCCGCGCTCGCTGCGCGAGGACGAGACGATCGGCGGCGTCGACGGCCTCGCCCGCCGGATGGCCGATGAACGCTTCGCCGACCTCGGCATCGACCGCGACGAGCTTGCCGAGTTCCTCGCCGCCGCGCCGCAGGCCGCCGCCGCCTTTGCCCGGCTGTTCGACAACGCTGTGCCGGCCGAACGGCGCGACGATCCGACCGACGCCGCGCGGCGCGAGATCGAGCGCTGGCGCAACCACTTCGCCGACCTCGACAGCGCGGCCGAGGCGCTGGCCGACGAACTGCGCCTGTCGCGCGGCGACACTTACGCCGCGCTCGCCGACCGCCTGCGCGAACGGCACCAGCTCGCAATCCGCATCCTCCCCCGCGAGGTGCTGCCCGATGCGCTGCGCCGGCTCGACCTGCATGCGCGCCAGCTCCAGCTCAACGAGATGCTCGATCCCGCCTCGCGCACCTTCCAGGCAGCGCTGCAGATCGCCGCGCTCGAATTTCGCACCGACATCGCCAACCTCGTCGCCGGGCCGCAATTCGCCGACCCAGCCGCGCGGGCGCTGTTCGAGCGTCACCTCACCGCCTACGTCGCCGCTGCGCTGATCATGCCCTACGGGCGTTTCCTCCGCGCGTGCGAGGCGACCGGCTACGACTTCGACGTTCTGACGCGCCGCTTCGGGGTCGGTTTCGAGCAGCTCGCACACCGCCTCACCACCCTACAGCGGGTTGGCCAGCGCGGCCTGCCGTTCTTCATGGCGCGGCTCGACCGGGCAGGGCAGTATTCCAAGCGCTATGCCGGGGCGAGTGGGGCGACGCTGCTCGAGAGCCCTGATTCCTGCCCGTTATGGCACGCACACCGCGCTTTTGAGCGCAACGGCGAATTGCTGGTTCAGACAGTGCTGCAGGACGGAGCCGGCGCGGCGCCCGCGCATTGGCTGACGATGGCGCGTACCGTGCAAGGACGCGGCGGAGCCCGGTTCGTGGTGGCGCTTGGGATCGAGGCGCGGTTGGCGGGCGAGCTCGCCGCGGCGCGCGGCATCTCGCTGCGGCCCGAGGACGCGACGCCCGTCGGCCTCGGTTGCGCCCGGTGCCACGTTCCGGGCTGCGTCCAGCGCTCGCTGCCGCCGCGCGGCGCGGCGCTCCAGTTCTCGGCCCTCGAGCAGGGCGTCACTCCGTTCCGGTTCGCCGGTTAACCATTCATCGCGGAACCGCCAAGCATCGCTGGCCGTTCTTGGCGATATCAAATGAGGGAGAACCCCAATGGCCGAAGAACGCATCACCGAAGTCGAGACGCCCAGCGGCGACACGCACACCACGCACACCATCGTCACCGACGGCGACACCCGCAGCGGCGGAGGGGGATCGGGTTGGCTGATCGCGATCGTGCTGCTGATCGCCGTGGTCGCCGGCATCTGGTTCTTTTCCGGCATGAGCAACTCTGAAACCAACAAGAACAACGCGATCGCGAATGCGGCCGACGATGTCGGTGCGGCTGCCAAGCAGGCCGGGAATGCGGTCGAGAACGCCGCCGACAACGTTACGAACAACAAGTAGGCGCTTAACCATCGCAGGCCTGCGAATCCGCAAAGGCGGCGCGGGCCTGTAAAGTTTACCGACATTTCACCTCTCGGCCCTAGGGCTCGTACTCCGACAGGAGCGCGCCCCGGGCCGAGACGATGATCCGCCTTTTCAAGCACTATATCCCGCACGCGGTGATGCTGCTGGGCATGTTCGACCTGGCCCTGCTGCTGATCGCCGGCGAAACGGCGTGGCAACTGCGCGCTTCGCAAATTGCCACCGACATCGGTCCGTTGGGCGACCGGCTCGCCATGCTGACCCTGTTCGCCGGGGTGGTGTGGCTGGCGATGATCGCGGTCGGCACCTACGGCGCGGACTCGCTGCGCTCGATGCGTTACGCCGGTGCGCGGTTGCTGGTGGCGGTGAGCCTCGGCATCATCGCGCTGTCGGTGATCGATTTCATGCTGCCCGGGCACACGTTCTGGCGCTCAACCCTGCTTTACGCGATGTTCCTGTCGATCGGGCTGCTCACCGCAAACCGCCTGCTGGTGGGCAGCGTGATCGGCGCCGCCGCCTTCCGCCGCCGGGTGCTGGTCCTCGGCGACGGCCTCCGCGCCCGGCGCATCCGCGACCTCGCTGAACGGCCCGAGAGCGGGTTCGCGGTGGTCAGCTTCATCGGCATGAACGAAGGCTCGCCGGTGATCGAGGAAGCGATCCCGCGCGCCGCGATCCACGACCTGGGCCGTTTTGTCGAGAACATCGGGGCGAGCGAAGTGGTGCTGGCGCTGGAGGAACGGCGCAACTCGCTCCCGCTCAAGGACCTGCTGCGGATCAAGACCCACGGCGTGCACGTCAATGACTTTTCCAGCTTCTTGGAGCGCGAGACGGGCCGCGTCGATCTCGACACCCTCAACCCCAGCTGGCTGATCTTCAGTGACGGTTTTTCCTCGGGCCGCATCGTCTCGAGCGCGGCCAAGCGGGTGTTCGATGTCACCGCCAGCGGCCTGCTGCTCGCGCTGACGCTGCCGGTCATCGCGCTGTTTGCAATGCTGGTGAAACTCGACAGCAAGGGCCCTGCATTCTTTCGCCAGACCCGCGTCGGGCTCTACGGGCAGAGCTTCCAGCTCATCAAGCTGCGGTCGATGCGCACCGACGCGGAAAAGGACGGAGCGCAGTGGGCGTCGACCAACGATCCGCGTGTGACGCGGCTCGGCCGCTTCATTCGCAAGGTTCGCGTGGACGAGCTGCCGCAGGTGTGGACGGTGCTCACCGGCAAGATGAGCTTCGTCGGACCGCGCCCCGAAGTGCCGCAGTTCGTCGGCGATCTCGAGGACAAACTGCCGTACTATGCCGAGCGGCACATGGTAAAGCCGGGCATCACCGGCTGGGCGCAGATCAATTATCCCTATGGCGCCAGCGTCGAGGATGCGCGCGCGAAGCTTGAATACGACCTCTACTATGCCAAGAACTACACGCCGTTCCTCGATCTTTTGATCCTGTTGCAGACGTTGCGCGTGGTGCTGTGGCCGGAGGGCGCGCGCTGATGGCGACGGCAGACATCTGGCAGCTCGCGGGCTTCTTCCTCAACTTGAGCGGAGCGATCGGCTGCGCGATCGTCGCTGGCTTCCTGTGGCGCAAACCGAGCGCGCGGCGCGAACGTGGTGCGGCAATGGCTGCGCTGGCGATCACCGCCGCTTGGTGCGTGACCAACGCCGCCTGGGGTCCGGGCACCGTTGCGGCAAGCCTGATCGAAAGCGCGCGCAACCTGGCGTGGATTTTCGTTCTGTATCGGCTCTTTGGAAACGACGGACGCGACCACAGCCTGGCGCCGATCCGTCCGCTGGTGCTCGCGCTGTGCTTCGTCGAGCTGCTGCAAATGGCGGTGGTCGGGCTCGACGTGCAGTTTGCGCAAGATCCGCACGTGCACACGGTCGCCTTCTCGGTCACCGCGTTGCTGCGCGCGCTGGTCGCGGTGGGAGCGCTGGTGCTGCTGCACAACCTCTACGCCGGCGCCTCGGCGATCTCGCGCCCGTTCATCCGCTGGCCTGCGGGCGCTCTGACGCTGCTGTGGGGTTACCAGCTCAACCTGTTCACCATCGCCTGGTTCGCCGAGACGATGCCGGCCGAGCTGGCAGCGCTGCGCGGCCTCGTCATCGTGCTGATGACGACGCTGCTGGCGATCGGCGCCAATGCGCGTGCCGCCGACCTCCGCCTGGCGCCAAGCCGCACGGTGGCGTTCCAGACGCTCTCGCTCATTGTCATCGGCGGATACCTGCTGGCGATGCTCCTGATCTCGCAGTCGTTGAGCCTGCTCGGCGGCGACTTCGGACGCCTGACCCAGATCGGCTTTCTCGTCGCCGCGGCAACCACCGCGCTCCTGTGGCTGCCGTCGAAGCGGCTGCGCGGGTGGATGCGGGTGAAGGCGTTCAAGCACCTGTTCCAGCATCGCTACGACTACCGCGCCGAGTGGCTGCGCTTTACCGGCACGATCGGGCGCGCAGGGCCGGATGCGCCTGCACTCCCGGACCGGGCAGCCCAGGCGCTCGCCGACATTGCCGACAGCGAAGGCGCGGTGCTGCTACTCCCGGGCGAGGACGGCCGCTTTCAGCTCGCCGGGCGCTGGCATTGGCGCGACGCTGCGGTGCCGGCCGACGCCTGCCCGCCGGAGTTCGCCGCCATGCTGGAGCGCGGCGGCATCGTCATCGAGCTTGACCAGGTCCGGCAGGGATCCGACCGCTTCGGCGAGCAGGCTCTGGTGCCGGCTTGGATGCGGCAGGACTTGCGCGCGTGGGCGCTCGTGCCGCTCATCCACTTTGATCGGCTGATCGGCGTCGCGCTGCTCGCGCGCCCGCCGATCGCGCGCCGGCTCGACTGGGAAGACTTCGATCTGTTCAAGGTCGTCGGACGCCAGCTCGCGAGCTATCTCGCCGAGCAGGCGGGGCACGAGGCGCTGGTCGAGGCCGAGCGGTTCGACGAGTTCAACCGCCGCATCGCCTTCGTGATGCATGACATCAAGAACCTCGCCAGCCAGCTTTCTCTGCTGTCGCGCAATGCCGAGCGCCATGCCGACAACCCCGAGTTCCGCAAGGATATGCTGGTCACGCTGACCAAGAGCTCGGAGAAGCTGAACGCGCTGCTCGCACGCTTGGGCCGCTACGGCGCGGGTGGAGCAGCGGTGCGTCAGCCGGTCGATCTCGCCGCGACGGCGCGGCGGGTGGCGGAGCGCTACGCCGGGCTGCATCCGGTCTCGCTCACCCGGGCCGATCCGTGCACCGTGCTCGGCGATCCCGACGGGCTGGAGCAGGCGCTAATGCACCTCGTTCAGAACGGCATCGACGCCAGCCCTGTCGGCCTGCCGGTCTATCTCGACGTCTCGTGCGATGGCCTGCAAGGCCGCATCGAGGTGGTCGATTCCGGAACGGGCATGAGCCCGCAGTTTGTCCGCGACGGCCTGTTCAAGCCCTTCGTATCGTCGAAGGACGGCGGCTTCGGCATCGGCGCGTTCGAGGCACGCGAATTGGTCCGCGCGATGGGCGGGCGCCTCGACGTCGAATCGCGCGAAGGGCTCGGCACCCGCTTTGCCGTGGTGCTGCCTCTGTCGGCGGCGTCCGGTCACATTCACCACAATCCATCACTAAGCGAGGTCGCCTGATGGTCAACGACAAGCCGCGTCTCCTCATCATCGAGGACGACGAAGGGCTGCAGGCGCAGCTCAAATGGGCCTACGAGGATTTCGCCGTCACCGTGGTCGGCGACCGCGACAGCGCGCTCGCCGCGCTGCGCGCTGAGGAACCGGCGGTGGTCACGCTCGACCTCGGCCTGCCGCCCGATCCCGACGGCACCAGCGAGGGCTTCGCGTTGCTCGATGCGATCATGGCGCTGAAGCCCGACACCAAGGTCATCGTTGCCAGCGGCCACGGCGCCCGGACAAGCGCGCTGCAGGCGATCGAGCGCGGCGCCTATGACTTCTACCAGAAGCCCGTCGATATCGATGCGCTCGGTCTGATCGTCCGCCGCGCCTTCGCCTTGCGCGAGATCGAGGCGGAGAACCGCCGCCTCGCCGCCAAGATCGGGGAGGACAAGACCGTGCTCGGCACGATGATCACCGCCGCGCCCGAGATGGCCAAGGTCGCGCGCACGATCGAGCGGGTGGCGAACACCAACGTCTCGGTCATGCTGCTGGGCGCCAGCGGCACCGGCAAGGAGCTGCTCGCGCGGGGGCTGCACGATGCGAGCGCGCGGCGGACCGGTGCGTTCGTGGCGCTCAACTGCGCCGCAATCCCCGAGACGCTGCTCGAATCGGAGCTGTTCGGGCACGAAAAGGGCGCCTTCACCGGGGCGGTGCGGACCAACGAGGGCAAGATCGAAATGGCCCACGGCGGCACGCTGTTCCTCGACGAGGTCGGCGACATCCCGCTGCCGCTACAGGTAAAGCTGCTGCGATTCCTGCAGGAACGCACGATCGAGCGCATTGGCGGACGCAAGGCGATCGAGGTCGATACCCGCATCGTCTGCGCGACGCACCAGGACCTGCAGGCGATGATCGTCGCCGGCACGTTCCGCGAGGACCTGTTCTATCGCCTTGCCGAGATCGTGGTGAAGGTGCCCACGCTGGCCGAGCGGCCGGGCGACGCGGTGCTGCTCGCCAAGGCGTTCCAGCAGCGCTTCTCGGCCGAGATGAACCCGCGGGTAAAGGGCTTTGCGCCCGATGCGCTGGCCGCGATCGACGCTTGGAACTGGCCCGGCAACGTGCGCGAACTCGAGAACCGGGTGAAGCGCGCTGTGATCATGGCCGACGGCAAGTTGATCGGCGCCGAGGACCTGGACCTCGAGCCGCAGGAAGAGGCGCACACCGCCGAAGTACTCAACCTCAAGGTCGCGCGCGAGCGGGCGGACCGGACCGTCATCCGCCACGCGCTGGCGCGCAGCGAGGGCAATATCTCGAGCAGCGCCAAGCTCCTCGGGATCAGCCGGCCGACGCTGTACGATCTCCTCAAGCAGTATGACCTTCACGCGTAACGCCGCGCTGGCCTTCGCGCTGGCGCTGGCGGCTTGCGGGAGTGGCGGCGACACCGGCTCGCCGGACGACTGGCGCGGGGCACTGGCGCGCGGCGACGGAGTCGGCGCAGAGGTCGCGCTCAAGCGCGCGCTTGGCGCCGGAGCGCCGCGCGCTGAACTGGCGCCGTTTCTCGGCGAGGCGGAGTTGCGCCAAGGCGACCTGATCGAGGCGCGCAAGTGGCTCGGCAGCGCGCAATTCGCGCCCGATGTCGAGGCGCATGGGTACCACATGCTCGGCCGGCTGCGGATGCGAGAGGGCGACCTGGCCGGGGCGGGGCACGCCTTCGATCAGGCGCTGCGCGGGCAGGCGAATGATCCGGAGCTGTGGGTCGATATCGCCCGACTGCGCTATCGCGGAGGCGAGCAGGCGCAGGCGGTCGAGGCTTCGCGCAAGGCTCTCGCGCTTGGGCCGGGAAATCCCGCGGCTCTGCTGCTGCGCGCGCAACTGGTGCGCGACGCGCAGGGCAACGCCACTGCGCTGCCCCTGCTCGAACGGGGACTGGCGGCGGCGCCGAACGATCCAGACATGCTCGCAGACTATGCCGCCACCTTGGGCGAGCTTGGCCGCGCGAGCGATATGCTCGCCGCGGTGCGCCGCTTCGCCGAGGCCGCGCCGGGGGATCGCCGGGCGCTCTACCTGCAGGCGGTGCTGGCGGCGCGCGCGGGCAACGCGGACCTCGCGCGCAGCCTGCTCCAGCGCAGCGGCGGCCTCGACCGCGAGATGCCGGCGGCGATCCTGCTGCTCGCGGTCATCGACCTCGACAACGGCAACCCGGCGAGCGCGGCGCAGGGGTTCGACCGACTTCTGACGATGCAGCCCGATAACCTGCGGGCGCAGACGCTGCTCGCGCTCGCGCTGGCGGCATCAGGCGGCGACCGCGAGCTGATCGCGCGGTTTGGCGGGAATGCGGACGACCGGACCATCGCACTGTTGGTTGGGCGGGCGTACGAGACAATCGGCGATCGGGCGAGGGCGGCGCCTTTCCTCGACCGGGCGAGCCGGCCGGGGCGCGCGCATGTCGTGAAGCTCGCTCCCGCCGTGCCGCTGGGCGCAGGGGCCAATCCCACCGACGGAGCCAGCGCTGTGGCGTTGGTGCGCGGACTGATCGCAAGCGGCCGAGCGCGCGCCGCGCGCACCGCTGCGAGCGATTGGTTGCGCAAACATCCAGGCTCGGCCGACGCCATGACGCTCGCGGGCGATGCGGCGTTCGCGGCGGGCGATCCGAAAGCCGCGCTGGCCCTTTACCGCAAGGCGGCGGCAATCCGCCGCCCGTGGCCGGTCGCCAAGCGAATGGCGGCGGCGCTCGAAGCGACCGGCAACCCCGCGGCCGCTGAGCAACTTGTGGCCGATTTCCTCGCCGGCGAGCCGAACAACGCCGAGGCCGCGACGCTGCTCGCCCGGCGCTACGC
>JAEWKG010000191.1 GCA_023386135.1 Pseudomonadota bacterium
CATCTGGTTGATCCACCGCAGCGCGGTGGTCGGCGGCACGCTGCTGGCGATGCACAGCGATGTGACCGAGACCCGCGCATGCTCGGCTCGGGCGGCGGTGAGATCGAGCAGGATATCCCATGCCGGATCGGCGAACAGCTCGCCGCCGAAGAACTTGTCGCGCGCGCGGCGCTGCTGGATGATGCGCCGGACAAGACGCGGATCGGGCAGCGGCGGGCGCGGGGTGCGGATCAGCTTGCGCTCGTCCTCCCCCTCACCGTTGAAGCCGTCTGAGGGCGACTCGAGCCGGAAGGCGCGCCCGTCGCCCACCGACAGCCGGTCGAGTTGCGCGGCGATCTGGCCGACTTGCTCGGTCAAACGCAACAAGGTCAGCCGATCGGCCTCATCCAGCTCGCGAACCCTCATGGCCGGACCCTTGAGGAGCGCGCGCGCAAGGGCAATTACGCGTTCACCCTTAGTCGGCTGTAAAAGAATCTCCGCGCCCGACTGGTCGAGGCAGGCGAACACCGAATCCAGCGCCGACATCGTGGTGCAGACGATCAACCGCGTCCCCTCGCGCGCGGCGCGCATGTCGAGCTGGACCAGCGCGGCGAGCGTGGCGCCGTCCTGCACCGGCGCTTCGATCACCAGCACGTCGGCGGGATGCGGCGGCGGCACGTCGTCGAGTTCGGACAGGAGCTCGTAGTCGACCAGCACGAAGCCGGCCGCCTCCGCCGCCTCGCGGATCGGCGCGACTGTTGCAGGCGCAGCCGCATAGACGCCGACCGAGAACGCGGACCGGGGTCCGGCTTCGCCATAAGCGAAGTTGGCCTGCGACATTGAAAGGGAACTCCCGCGATCGATCGCGCCCGGACTTGCAAGGTCATGGGGGCGAGTCAAGAAAGCACCGGTCGGTTCTGGATGAACTGTCCCATCCTCGGGCCTAGGGGATTCGCCTCAATCGACGAACGGGTCGCGCACCAGGATCGTATCGTCGCGCTCGGGGCTGGTGGAGATCAGCGCCACCGGCGTCTCGATCAGCTCCTGCACCCGCTGGACATACTTGATCGCCTGCGCCGGCAGGTCGCCGAAGCTGCGTGCGCCGGCGGTGGTCTCGCGCCAGCCGTCCATCTCCTCGTAGATCGGCTCGACCGCGGCCTGGTCGGCGGCGTGGCTGGGGAAGTAGTCGAGGATCTTGCCGTGGAGGCGATAGCCGGTGCAGATCTTCACCGTCTCGAACCCGTCGAGCACGTCGAGCTTGGTGAGCGCGATGCCGGTCACGCCGCTGATCGCGCACGACTGGCGCACCAGCACCGCGTCGAACCAGCCGCAGCGGCGCTTGCGCCCGGTGACGGTGCCGAATTCATGCCCGCGCTCGCCGAGCTTCTGCCCGGTGTCGTCGTCGAGCTCGGTCGGGAACGGCCCGCTGCCGACGCGGGTGGTGTAGGCCTTGACGATGCCGAGCACGAACCCGGTCGAACTCGGCCCCAGCCCGCTGCCCGATGCGGCGGTGCCGCTGACGGTGTTGGAGCTGGTGACGAACGGGTAGGTCCCGTGGTCGACATCGAGCAGCACGCCCTGCGCGCCTTCGAACAGGATTTTCGCGCCAGCCTTGCGCACCTTCTTGAGGCGCTTCCACACCGGCTGCGCGTATTGCAGGACGAACGGCGCGATCTCGCGCAAGTCGTTGAGCAGGCGCTCGCGGTCGACCGGCGGTTCGTCGAAGCCGGCGCGCAGGGCGTCGTGATGCGCGCACAGGCGATCGAGCTGCGGCTCGAGATGGTCGAGATGAGCGAGGTCGCACACGCGGATCGCGCGGCGGCCGACCTTGTCCTCATAAGCCGGACCGATCCCGCGGCCGGTGGTGCCAATCTTGCCGGCGCCGGCGGCGCCTTCGCGCAGACCGTCGAGGTCGCGGTGGATCGGCAGGATCAGCGGGCAGTTGTCGGCGATCGCGAAGTTGTCGGGGTTGATCGTGACCCCCTGACCTTCGAGCTTGGCGATCTCGTCGCGCAAGTGCCACGGATCGAGCACCACCCCGTTGCCGATGATCGACAGCGTGCCGGTGACAATCCCGCTCGGCAGCAAGCTGAGCTTGTAGGTCGTGTTGCCGACCACCAGCGTATGGCCGGCATTGTGCCCGCCCTGGAAGCGCACCACTGCGTCGGCCCGGCTGGCGAGCCAGTCGACGATCTTGCCCTTGCCCTCATCGCCCCACTGGGCGCCGATCACGGTCACGTTGGCCACGCTATCTCCTTCATCGTGCGCGCGGGGCGCCTAGGGTATGCGGTGGAAGCCAGCAAGGAAGGGATACTTGTCACGATGACCTACCCCTTTTTTCAAAACTCCGCCGCGGTCTCTTAATTCTTTCAAAACAGTCATTTAGGTGACGATATCGCCGTCACCATTGTCACCTTTGCGAATCCCCGCCCCGTTGCGTCGTTTTGTCGTTCCGGGCCGGAAGAATAGCGGCGGCGCGCGACGTAGGAAAACGCCGGGTTCAAAGTTGAGCAGGCGCGTTTCCATCGAGCGTGTGCGTACAGCCGAGCGCCGCCGGGTTTTCATTGTCACCGAGCGCAGCGCGGGTGCGCCAACCGATCGCGCGTAGGCGGGCGGCCGCGGCGGGATCGTGGCCCTGAGGCAGGTAGAGAAGATCGCCGGCAGGCGCTTCACCGAGCGCGTCGACCAGAGGGTCGATGTAGAGCGTAAAACCGGTCGCGGGCTCGTCACTTCCGCCGATCCGGTAGGTGCCGCCGCGCCCCAGCGTGCCGCGCGCACCCTCGGCGTAGAGGGTGAAGCCGAACCACGATTGATATTCGAAGCCGTGCCGCTCGGTCGGGTCGAGTGTGAGCCGCGCGGCGCTTCCGACGCTGGCGGCGATTCGGCGCAGGCCGTCGATGCGGCTGGCGAGCGCGCCGCCCGCGTCGATCTCGGCGAGCTTGGCGAGCGCCTCATCGAACGGTCCGGCGGCGTAGAGTAGCGGCAGGTAGGCTTCGCCGCCCGCATCCTTGAGCGCGCCGGCGTCCTTGGCATCGAGCTCGCGGCGCACCGCTTCGACCCGGTCGGCGTCGAGCGGGAACGCCTTGGCGGCCAGCGTATCGACGAGGTCGGGCAGCGTGAAGTCAACTGATACGCCGGTTGCGCCCGCAGCGGTCAACGCTTCGATCGCCAAGGCGACAACCTCGCCCGCCGCCGCCGCGCTGTCGCTGCCGATCAGTTCCGCGCCCAGTTGCAACCGCTGGCGCGCGGGGTCGAGCTGGTCGCTGGCGATCGTCGCCACTTCGCCGGCGTAGCACAGCCGCAGCGGCCGCGGCGCGCTCGCGAGGCTGGTCGCGGCAATGCGGCCGACCTGGACCGTCATATCGCTGCGCAGGGCGAGCGTGCGCAGCGATGCGGGATCGACGAAGCGAAACATCCGCCGCGTCGCGACCCCGTTCATGCGCGTGGCGAGCGATTTTTCGAACTCGACCAGCGGCGGGATCACCCGGTCGTAGCCGTGCGCATCCA
>JAEWKG010000285.1 GCA_023386135.1 Pseudomonadota bacterium
CGCTTCAGCCTGCCGATGTTCCCCGAAGCGAGCGCGCAGCTCGCCTGGCTGATTTTCGCGCTCAGCATGATCGCGGTGGTCGTCACTTCGCTGATCGCGCTCGTGCAGCACGACATGAAGAAGCTGATCGCCTATTCCTCTGTCGCGCACATGGCGATCGTCACCATCGGCCTGTTCGCGTTCAACGTGCAAGGGATCGAGGGCGGCATGATGGTCATGCTTGGCCACGGGCTCGTCTCGGGCGCGCTGTTCCTGTGCGTGGGCGTGATCTACGACCGGCTGCACACCCGCGAGATCGACCGTTACGGCGGGCTCAGCATCAACATGCCGCGCTATGCGACGCTGTTCCTGCTGTTCACCATGGCGAGCGTCGGCCTGCCCGGTACGAGCAACTTCGTCGGCGAATTCCTGAGCCTGGCGGGCATCTACCAGGTTTCGACCTGGGTCACGTTCGTGTGCACCACCGGCATCATCCTGGGCGCTGCCTACATGCTTTTTCTCTACTGGCGCGTGGCGTTCGGCGTGCAGAAGAACGCCGATGCGGCCGCGATGCCCGACCTCAACGCCCGCGAATGGCTGATGCTCGGCCCGATCGCCGCGGCAGTGCTGTGGATGGGTGTCTATCCCGAAAGCTTCCTCGCCCCGATGCGCAAGGATATCGCCGCGCTCGACGCGCGCCTCTCGGCCGCCAAACCCGCGGGTGACAGCAAGCTCGCACCCGCCCGCAAGGAGCAGGTGCGCACCCAAGCCGCCAACGCCATGCCGCACCACGAAACCGCCGGGGAAGGGGAGGGCCACTGATGGACTTCGCCCAATCCCTGCGCCTGATCCTGCCCGAGGAAATCCTCAGCATCGGCGGGCTGGTCCTGCTGCTCGCCGCCGCGTGGCTGGGCGACAAGGCGAGCCGTGCGATCTCCATCGCCTCGGTTGCGCTGTTGGTAGCCGCCGCAGCGTTTGCGGTGCCGGCGCTGTCCGGCGGCGCGATGGGCCCTGACGCGCAGGCGTTCTACGGCCAGTTCCGCGCCGATGCCTTCGCCGCCTATGCCAAGCTGCTGATTTACGTCTCGGGCGCCGCGGCGCTGATGATCGCGCCGCGCTTCTTCGAACAATTCCGCGCGATGCGCGCCGAGTATCCGGTGCTGCTGGTGTTCGCGGTGCTCGGCACGGGCATCATGGTCTCCGCGGGCGACCTGATGACGCTCTACCTCGGGCTCGAGATGAACAGCCTCGCGGCCTACGTGCTCGCCTCGTTCCTGCGCGTCGACAACCGCTCGGCGGAAGCGGGCCTGAAGTATTTCGTGCTCGGCGCGCTCGCGAGCGGCATCCTGCTCTATGGGATGAGCCTGACCTATGGCTTTACCGGCACCACCAGCTTCGCCGGCATCCACGCCGCGCTTAGCGGACAACTTTCGACCGGCGCGCTGTTCGGGGTGATCCTCGTCCTCGCGGGCCTGGCGTTCAAGATCTCCGCGGTGCCGTTCCACATGTGGACGCCCGACGTCTACGAAGGCGCGCCGACGCCGGTGACGATGTTCTTCTCCACCGCGCCCAAGGTCGCCGCGATCGCCCTGACCATGCGGGTCGCGCTGGAGGCGTTCGGCAATCAGGCCGATGCCTGGCGCCAGGTGGTGGTGTTCGCCGCGCTTGCCTCGATCGTGGTCGGCGCGCTGGGCGCGATCGGGCAGAGCAACATCAAGCGACTGCTCGCGTATTCGTCGATCAACAACGTCGGCTTCATCCTCGTCGGCCTCGCCACCGCGACGCAGGCGGGTGCGAGCGCGATGCTGGTCTACCTCGCGATCTACGTGATGATGTCGATCGGCAGCTTCGTCGGCGTGCTGATGCTGCGCGATGCCGAGGGCAACCAGATCGAGAGCATCGCCAGCATGGCGGGCCTCTCGCGCACGCGGCCGCTGCTTGGCTGGTGCCTGCTGGTGATGATGCTGAGCCTGGCTGGCATTCCGCCGCTGTTCGGCTTCTGGGGCAAGCTGGTAGTGTTCCGCGCCGCGGTCGATGCCGACATGGTCGCACTCGCAACGCTGGCGATCGTCGGCAGCGTGATCAGCGCTTATTACTACCTGATGGTCTGCAAGACGATGTTCTTCGACGAGCCGGCCGACCAGGTGAAGGGCGCGAGCGACTGGGCGCACTGGGCGCTGCTGCTGATCGCAACGCTGTTCAACTCGCCGCTCGGCTACCTGCTGACGGGCTGGTTCGACCGCATTGCCGGCAAAGCGAGCGCGGCGCTGTTCCTCGCTGCCTGACCTGCTGACCTTCGTCCCCGAAACCGGCTCGACCAACGCCGATCTTGCCGCCGCGATCCGCAACGGCGAGCGGCTGAGCGAAGGCGCCTGGCTGGTCGCCGACCGCCAGACCGCGGGGCGCGGGCGGCAGGGGCGGCAGTGGTTCGACAGCACCGGCAACTTCATGGGCTCGACGGTAGTCCGACCGGGACCGCACGATCCGCCCGCTCCGACGCTGGCACTGATGGCCGGCCTCGCGCTTTACGAGGCAGTCGGGCCGCTGCTCGCCGAGCCCGCCGCGCTGTCGCTCAAGTGGCCCAACGACCTGCTGCTCGGCCGGGCCAAGCTCGCCGGCATCCTGCTCGAGCGCGAGAGCGAGGCGGTGATCGTCGGCATCGGCGTCAACCTGGCCGCCGCGCCCCAGGTCGAGGGCAGGGAGACGATCGCACTCTCCGCCTTGGGCCCGGCGCCCTCGCGCGATGCGTTTGCCTACGCCCTTGCGCAATCGTTCGACCGCGAGTTGGAGCGCTGGCGCACCGTGGGCACCGAGCCGCTGCTGCGGCGCTGGCTCGCCGCCGCGCACCCCGTCGGGACTCCGCTGTCGGTGCACGAACCGGCTGGGGGCAAGGTTTCCGGCACTTTCGCCGGCCTCGATCCGGACGGTTCGCTTTTGCTGCGCTTGGAAGACGGCTCGGTCCGGCCTATCCACGCCGGCGACGTGATGCTCGGCTGAAGGAACTGCCCATGCTGCTCGCCGCCGATGTCGGCAACACCAACGTCGTCTTCGCGCTCTTCGCCACTGAGGAGGAGGGAGGCCGCGCGATCAAGGCCCGCTGGCGCATTGCCACCGATCCGCGCCGTACCGGCGACGAATACGCCGTCTGGCTGCTTCAACTGCTCGAGATCGAAGGCTACGGCCGCGAGGACATCAAGCAGATCATCGTCGGCTCGGTGGTCCCGCGCGCGGTGCACAACATCGCCGTCCTGGCGGAGAAATACTTCAAGCTCACCCCGCTGATCGCGGGCGAGGGCGCGGCTGAGTACCCGTTCCGCGCCGACGTCGATCAGCCGCGCTCGCTCGGTGCCGACCGGGCGCTCAATGCCATTGCAGCGCACGAAAAGTACGAAGGCGACCTGATCGTGGTCGACTTCGGCACCGCCACCACCTTCGACGCGATCGACTTCTCGGGTGCCTACAAGGGCGGGATCATCGCGCCGGGGATCAACCTCTCGCTCGACGCATTGGTGGGCAACACCGCCAAATTGCCGCGCATCGCCATCGAGGCGCCGCGCACCAACAGCGTGATCGGCACCAACACCGAGGACCAGATGCTGATCGGCGTCTACTGGGGCTATGTCGCGATGATGGAAGGCCTGATCGCCCGTATGCGCGCCGAGATCGGCCGGCCGGCGAAGGTGGTCGCCACCGGCGGCCTCGCGATCCTGTTCGACCAGCACACCACCATCTTCGACGCGGTCGATGCCGACCTGACGCTCGACGGCCTCGCCATTCTCGCGGAGCGGGCCGCCCAGAAAGTCTGATGACGTGAAAAAGGACTTCACCCCCGAAGACGAACTCCTGTTCCTCGCTCTCGGCGGGTCGGGCGAGATCGGCATGAACGTCAATCTCTACGGCTGCCATGGCAAGTGGCTGATGGTCGATTTGGGCATGACCTTCGGCGGCAACGAATATCCCGGTGTCGACCTGGTATTCGCCGATCTCGAATTCATCGAGGAACGCACCAAGGACCTCGTCGGCGTGGTGCTGACGCATGCCCACGAGGACCACATCGGCGCGGTGCCGTACTTTGCGCAGGAACTCGGCGTGCCGCTGTTCGCCACGCCCTTCACGGCGGACCTGGTGCGCCGTAAGCTGGCCGAGGCCGGCCTGGTCGATCAGATCGAGCTCAATGTGATCGAGGGCAGCGACAGCTTCGCGCTCGGCCCGTTCGAAGTGTCCTACGTCCCGCTCGCCCACTCGATTGCGGAGGGGCACGCGCTGCTGATCGACACGCCCTATGGTCGCGTGTTCCACACCGGCGACTGGAAGCTCGACGAGGAGCCGATCATCGGCGAACCGACCACCGAGGAAGAGCTGTGCGAGATCGGCGACGAGGGCGTGCTCGCCATGGTCTGCGATTCGACCAACGTGTTCAACCCGGAGGAAAGCGGCTCCGAAGGCGCGGTCTACCGCGCCCTGCACGACGAGGTCGCCAAGTGGGGCGGGCGGCGGGTGATGGTGACCACTTTCGCCAGCAACGTCGCGCGGTTGCACACGCTGGGCGCGGTGGCGCAGACGACCGGACGGCAACTGTGCGTCGCGGGCCGCTCGCTCGACCGGATGATCGAGGTTGCGCAGGACAACGGCTACCTCGCCGAACTGCCTGACGTCATCGATTTCGACACCGCGATGGGCCTGCCGCGCGGGGAGGTGCTGATCGTCGCCACCGGAGGACAGGGCGAACCGCGAGCGGCGCTCGCGCGCATCGCCGAAGGGCAGCATCCGATCGAACTCAGCGCCGGCGACGTAGTGCTGTTCTCGAGCCGCCAGATCCCCGGTAACGAGATCGCGGTCGGGCGGGTGCAAAACCTGCTGGCCCAGCGGGGCATCGTCGTCGTCACCGACCGCCAGAGCCCCATCCATGTTTCCGGCCACCCTGGGCGGCCCGAGCTCGAGGCGCTCTACACCTGGTTGCGGCCGCAGATCCTGGTGCCAGTGCACGGCGAGGTGCGGCACATGACCGAACAGGCGCGCCTCGGCCTGTCGCGCGGCATCCCGCAGGCGGTAGTGCAGAAGAACGGCGACCTTGTGCGCCTGGCACCGGGCAAGCCGGGCAAGGTCACCGAAGTGCGCTCGGGCCGCCTTGTGCTCGACGGCGACATCATCGCGCCCGCCGACGGCGAGGCGATGGCGATGCGCCGCCGCATCGCGCGCGAAGGGCTGGTGATAGTCGCACTCGGTCCGCAGGGGCGTGCGCTGGTGGAGGGCGTGGGCCTTCCGCTCGACGAGGATTACTCCGCGTTCGTCGAAGAGGCGCAGGCTGACGTCGCGAAGGCAATCGGCGCGCTCAAGGGCCCGTCAGCCCGCGACCGTGACAGCGTGCTCGAGGCTGCGCGTCTCGCCGCCCGCCGCGCGGCCACGCGCTGGTGCGGGAAGCGGCCGCAGGTCCGCGTCCTGCTGGCGCAGGGCTGACGGCCATGCGCTGGACCTCGATCACCGCGATTTTCTTCCTGTTCTGGGTCGCCTGCGCATTCGTGCTGCTGCCGTTCGGCATCAAGACGCATGACGAGCTTGGCCTGGAGAAGACCCCCGGCCAAGCGGACAGCGCGCCGGGTAACTTCCAACCAGGCCGCCTGGCAATCCGCGCAACCATTCTCGCGGTGGCGCTGACGGCGATCTACGTCGCCAATTACGTCTATGGCTGGATCACGCCAGACAGCATCATGAACGCGGTTTAGACGCGCGTTCAGTCGCGCAGCCGCTCGATTGCCTGTGCGAGCGCGACATAGAGCTTGCCGATGTCGCTGCTCAGCAGCGTCACGCCGATCGCGTGACCGTCGCGGGTGGACAGCATCGTTCGCAACATCGCCTCGAAATCGTGGATGTAGCGGCTGACATGCTCGCGGAACTCGCCGTCGGTGTCGAACAGGTCGGCGATCTCGCGCGCCTGCGTGTTGTCGATCAGGCGCACGGCGCGGCGGGTGAAGATGCCGCGATCGCCGCGCAGGTAGCTGGCCCAGGCGGTATCGGTGACATCGCTCGACAGCGCCTTGGCAATGTCGATCGCGTTCGAATTGAGGCTCTCGGTAATGAGCGCGACGCGGCGCGAGAAATCAGTGTCGACCTGCTCCTCCGCGCGCTGGCGCGCGTGCGCCACGCGGCTTTCGAGATTGGCGGCAAGTTCGTTGACCCGCGCCAGTTGGTCGCGCAGCTGCACCGCCGCTTCGCGTCCGGCGGTCGCTGCACTCGCGGCGGTGGCGTCGAGTTCGGCCCTCGCGGCACCCACGTGAGTCTGAAGGGCGCGGTCGATCGCGCCCGCGGCCTCGCTACCGATCCGCTCGGCGAGCACTGCGACTTCGCTCGCGCCTTCGGTATGAAGCGATCCGAGCGCCTCGCGCGCCGAGGTTTGAAGGAGCGCGATCGCCTCGCGGAGTGGCCCGTGCGCGTGTTCCGCGGCAGCCTGGCTGTCGGCAGCCAAGGCGGTGAGCTGGTCGCGCAATTCGGACACGCGCCGCGAGTTATCGCCGTGCGCGGCGGCAATCTGGCCTTGCAGCGACTTGAGGTCGCCCATCGCGGCGGCGCCGTCGCGACTGGCGGCGAGCACGTAGTCCGACAGTTCGCGGCTGCGCTCGCTGGCATTGCCGAGCATCAGTCCGAGTTGCTCGCCGCGCTGGCCCAGTTCCGCGAGGCGCTCTTCGGCATTGCCGAGTGCGGCGGGCAGGTCGGCGCGGGTGTGTTCGGCGCTCGCACGGATCAGCTCGAGCAGGCGGACGCTGGCATCGGTCAGCTCGGCCACCGCCCGGTCGGTGTCGCCGAGCGCATCGCGGCTGGCGGACAATCGTGCGGACAGCGCATCGATCGACGCCGCGAGCGCGCTCTCGGCCTCGCGGCCTTGCTCGGCCGCACGGGCCATCTCAGTACCGAGCGCGGCCAGACGCGCCGCAACCGCTTCGCTATGCGCCGTCAGTTCTTGCGTCTGTTCCGCATG
>JAEWKG010000118.1 GCA_023386135.1 Pseudomonadota bacterium
TTCGGGCGGCTTGCCCCAACGGGCCTGCGCCGCGATGTCGATGCCGTAGAGCAAGGCCATCACCGGCGTGCCATCAACATAATAGAAGTCGCGGGCAAAGCCTTCCCGGGTCATTGGGCCAGCTCCGGGGTCGCCGACACGCCCCGCCTTGCCGACGCAGTCGGCACTAAGGGGGGGCAACGGCTCGAAGACCTTGATCGCGCCGCCCATGCCGCTCTGCTGGGGACATGGAACCGCGACGATCACATCGTGGCCCTTCGCCTTGAGAGCGTCGTACAATGCTTTGACGTTCGCGGTCAGGCCGTCGTCGTTGCTGATCACGATATTGCGCGCGAAAGCGGGGCAGGACCCGCACGCGAGCGCCAGCAGGAACGGCACAACCCAGCGGCACGACATGGCACTCTCCTTGATCACGCGATGCCGGCTACCTCGATGGGCCGGCAACGTCTTTTCTGGAGGTAATGCTGCGCCGACCCGGCTCGACCGGCGCAGCCTTCTCGGTCAGAACTCTATCTTCATTTCGAGGCCGTAGGTCCGCGGCTCGTTGTAATAGTTAGTGAGCGCGTTGGTCAGGCCGGGGCCGGCGAGATATTCGTCGAAGTACACATACTGCTTGTCGGTGATGTTCTTGGCCCATGCAGCCACCGAGAGCCTGCTGCCGGCAACCGAGATATCGCGCAGCGTCACTCGCGCGTTGGCGATCAGATAGCCGGGATTGATCTTCGGATCGGTCGAATAAGTATAGGCCGCACTCGAGCCCGACGCATCGGCATGCAGCACGAGCTCGCCGGGACCGAGCCGGCCGACATTCCAATCGGCATCCGCACTGAACGTATGCTTGGGCGTGGTGTTCTTCAGCTGGATGATCTGGGACGTGAAGGGACTTGGCTGCGCGGGAAGATTCACGTGGGTATAGGAGTAGGCGAGGCCGAGGGTGAGCCCGTCGATGGGCACCGCGGTGATCTCCGCCTCGCCGCCCCACGCCTTGACCGGCCTGATCGCGTTGACCGTTTCGGATGCCGACGGGTTGACCGGGGAGAACACGTCGATCTGAAGTCCGCGGCGCGTGCTCGAGAACAGCGCCAGGTTGGCGCGCAGACGGCGACCGAAAAACTCGCTTTTAGCCCCCGCCTCGAAGCTTTCGACTTCCTCCTCACCGAAGGGCGTCAGCGTGAGCGTGCGCGTGTTCGCTCCGCCCGCCCTGTACGCGGTGCCCCACCGGACATAGGTGTTGATCGAAGGGGTGAGATCGAACGCAATGGTGGCGGTGGGGTCGAAGCGCGTCTGGTCGAACCGGAACTTGAGGCTCGAGGGTGCGCCGCGCAGCGCGGTCAACCCGCCCGACTTCTGATCGTCGGTCAGCCGTCCCCCGGCGGTGAGATGCAGCCGCTCATCCAGCAGCGCTGGCGTGTACGTCGCCTGTGCGAACAGGGCCCGCGAGATGGCGCGCACCTCGCTGGCCCGGTCGGGGCGGGCCGAGTAGATCGGGCTCGGCAGGACCGTGTAGCTGAGCCCGTCGGCCGAAAAGCGACAGCAGCGCGCGGTTTCCGCGAGATCGCGCGCGACCTCCCGATAGTAGTAAGCGCCGGCGACGAACTTGACCTGATCTAGGTCGCCGATGACTTGGAGCTCCTGGCTGTACTGGTGTTGCTTGACGAAAGCGTTGCTCAGGCGCCCGAATGTCCCGCCGGGCGCATAGGCATAGAAGGACCCGGAATAGTTATCGAACTGGCTCTGCTCGAGCGAGCGATAGGCGCTGATGGATTTGAGCTGCAGCCCGTCGGTGGGCTCCCAAGTCATTTGCACGCTGTGCCCGGTGACCTTGCCGACACCCGGCTCGACCGGGAAGCCATACCCGCGCGCATGGTCCACGCGCCGGGGTTCGAGGTAAATGAACGGAGCGAGCGGCGGCGCGCCCGGGAGCAGGCTGTCGATGTGGGCGTAGGCCGAGGAGCCCTTGTCCTCCGAGCGTTCGTAGGCGTAGCTCAGGTTAAAGTTGGTCGCGGGTTCCCACAGCGCGGTGGCGTGAACACCCCAGCGTTCGTAGGCGTTGTAATCCCATGCGCCCGGTAGCGGATTGTGCACCCAGCCGTCGCGTCGGGTGAACACACCGTCGATCTTGGTGGCGATCGTGCCGATCCGCGGCAGGTTGAGGTGCAGGCCCACGTTCTGGCCGTTCAAATTGCGCACCCCCGCGGTAATTGTGCCGCTCAGTTCGCCGGTCGGCTTCTTGGACACGATGCTGATGGCCCCCGCGACGGCATTGCGGCCGAACAGCGTTCCTTGCGGGCCTTTCAGGATCTCCACGCGCTCGACGTCGAGGAATTCGGTGCCGAGACCCTGGACGCGGCCGAGGTAAACGCCGTCCACGTACACGCCAACGGTCGGATCGCGGGTGACCTGCGTCGGATCGCCTGGCGAGATGCCCCGGATGGCAATGATGTACGCCGACGTGCGGCCGGCAAACGGGCGTACCCGCAGGCCCGGCACCGTGTCGTTGACCAGGCCCAGGAGGCCGGTGACTCCGCGTTCCTCTAGGCTGGCCGCATTGAGGACCGAGATGCTGATCGGCGTCTGCTGAAGCGATTCCTCGCGCTTCTGCGCGGTGACGACGATTTCCTCCAGTGCGCCGCCATCGCCCGGCGGGGACGATCCGACTGTTTCGTCTTCGGATGCATTCCGATCCGTCGCCGCGCCCTGCGGAGCAGGGGCCGGGGCCGCGGGAGCCGCGAGCGCAACCGCCGGGGCCGCCTTGATGAGATAGATGCCTGAGGATCCGCGTTGGTAGAGGAAGCCCGAGGCGCCTAGGAGGTGACCCAGGGCTTCGTCGGCCGACATTGTGCCCTTGATCGCGGCCGATCGCTTGCCGCGCACCAGCTTGGCGTCGAACGCGACCTGGTTGCCCGACGCGCGCGCGAACCCTCGCAGGGCCGCGCCCAGATCTTGGGCCGGTATGTCGTAGAAATGCTGCGCGGCCTGCGCGGCGACTGCCTGGCTGGCCACGCAGGCGACGGCCGCCGTCGCGGTCATGACACCGCGCCCTAACTTGATGTGCATCGTGAAACCCCTCCCGAAATCCAAATGGGTCATTGGCCCGGGGAGTGAGACGCACGGGACGGGCGAAGGGACAGCTGAACTCGATATTTATTTTGTAGGAGCGGTGAGCGTGATCAGGTCGCCGGTTCGCTTGCTCTGCAGGCCGTTGATTTCGTGGACCGCCTCGAGAAAGCCTGCCAGGTCATTCGCGCGGTACACGCCGCTCACGCGTGTCCGGTTCGCGACCGGATCGCCGGCGACCAGCTTGACCTCCGAGTATCGGTTGAAGCGAGCCATGACGTCACCGAGTTCTTCATCGTCGAATGCGAGCTCCCCGGCTTCCCAGTCGGACGCGGGAGCGGCCTTACCGACCCGGGCCTTGCCGCCCACAATGCCGAGGTCGGCCTCGAATTCCGATCCCGGTGCGTTCAGTGTGTGCTCGTGCCTGCGGGCCGCATCCCGGTCGCCTCGCGGCAGCCTGCCGTCGCTTCTCGCGAGGACTTCGACGCGGCCTTCGAACAGCACGACCTTCATCGTGGAGGGGAGCACCTCGACACTGAACGATGTGCCCGTCGCCACCACCATCTGGTTGCCGGCCGACACGGTGAACGGACGCAAAGTATCCTTCGCGACATCGAACTTCGCTCTTCCCCGGATCAGGCGCAGCTCCCGCCGGGAGTCGTGGAATGCGACCTCCACCACTGTGTCGGCGTCGAGCGATATCCGTGAGCCATCCTCCAGCCGGGCTTCGCGGTGCTCGCCGATGCCCGTGCGGTATACGTCGGGCAGCATCGCGAGATACAAGGTTCCAAGGAGGGCCAGCGCCAGCGACGCGGCCAACGCCAACCCGGCGCGCCTGCGGTTCGAGCGGCGCGCCAAGCGAGATTTCCGCGCTTCTTCGTAGGCCGCGTTCGCAGCCGATCGGAAGCCGCCGAATGCCCGCGCCCCGCGCCCTTCGCCGAGCGTGGTCCATGCCGTGAGGACAGCGTCGAAGGCGCGCACGTTGCGCTCGTCTGCGAGCCAGGCGCTCAGGTCGCGCTCTTCCTTGCCGGAGAGCGTCTGGCGCGTTCGAGCCAGCCAGGCGGCTGCCTCCACGGCACGCGGGTCGGGCTGTTCGAGATCCGGGTTCATGCGTCGCTCGTGTGCATCGACAGGAGGGCGAGGCCCTTTGCGACGTGCTGCTTCACCGCGCTGACCGATATGCCAAACGCATCTGCGATGTCTCGCTGGCTCTTGTCCTCGATGCGGTACAGGATGAGGATGTCGCGGGTCCGTTCGGGCAGCTTCTCGAGCGCGGCGCAGATGGCCGACAGCGACTGGCGCTCGACAGCGATCTTGTACGGATCGATGAAGTCGACCGCTGCCTGATCGTCCATCCGGCAGGCCTGCCGGAAGCGGGCTCGCACGGACTCGCGGCGATGCCGGTCCGAAAGCAGGTTTATCGCGACCTGGAACACGTAGGAATCTGGCAGCTCCTCGCACGGTCGGCGCGCGAGGAGCCGGACGTAGACTTCTTGCGTCAGATCCTCGGCCTCCACACGGTTGCGTGTACGGCGCGAAAAGAACGCCATCAGCGGACGGTGCCACCGGACGTGAAGGTTCTCGCCGGCAACCTGGGGCGTCACGGTCGGCGGCATCCCGCCCGCACGATGGGTGAAGCGTGACCTCGGCGGCGCGTACTCGGGGCATTGCATTGAGAGCCTGTGACGCGGACGAGGCGGGATGTCTCTCCTCCGGGCGTCTGCGCGATGCGGCCGATCGCGAACCTGCGCGATAAAGTCCTCTCGGGATCGCGCGACGTCCGATCGGCCCTGGGATAGCTGACCACCTTCGACCCCCCTCCCCGAAGAACGCATGGAAGCCTCACGTCTGAGGCGAGCAAGGCGCTCGAATTACCGCATCTGGACCGCGCCACGACGCAGCGGCGACACCTCAGATTGTAGGTTCAACAGCGCCGGCCGTCTGTCAAGTTTAATCGATAAAAATCGGGTGGTCTTGGTCGACCGCAAGCAGGATCGCAGAGTTATATTGAGTGGGACCTATCGACGCTGGTGTCGGTCTCGGTCGAGAAGGATGGGCTGACAGTCACCATCCGCGGGTCGCAGGCCATGGGAGCGGCGGTTGGCGGCGTGCTGCTCGGTCCGATGCGTGCGTTAATGGGCGGACCGTCAGGTTCGAGGTCGCACAAGACGAGAGTGAGCCAGCGGGCGGTCAGGATCGTGATTGATGCATGCTGACCGCTGATCACCAAGGCCGGCGCTCCAGCCGGCACGTGCGCCGCACCCGTCCTTCGGATGCGCGTTCGGTGAGGACATACCGCCAGTTGAGCATCTGGTACTTCACAAACTGGCTGAAGCTGTCGACCTGATCGTCGTACTTCCCTTGCGGGAAAGCTTTAAGCTCTGCTTTGAAGTCCGCGAGCCAGGGGGCTTCGCTGGGAAGCAAAAAGTGGCCTGCTTCAACCTCTCCGAGACAGCCGTTGAATCGCTCCTCCTTGCTGACTGTGGGCTTGATCATGATCGGCCATTTCTCGCCCTTTGACCGCAAGTCCTGGTAGATGGCATAACCGCTCCCCGCTTCCTCCATGATCATCTTGTCGGCGCGGTACCGCTTGTGGAGGTCAAGTACGGCGCGCCTGAGATCCGGGAAATCGAGGCGCTTGCGGAATACGTCGAGCAGGTACCACTTCTTCTCCGCAAGCTCGAACCCCCACGTAGTGCAAACTGACCAATCACTGGTCGGCGCCGCGGTCATGCCCGTGTCCCAGCTCTGGATGACCTTGATGAAGCGATGGCGGGGAGGGGCTTCATCGTAAGTGCCGAACCATTCCATGCGGATCATGTTGCCTTCAGCAGTGACCGGCTCCTGCTGGTACTGTGCGGAGAACACTTGCGGGCCCAAGTCTCGACGAAGCTGATCGAGAGTGTCGCGGTCCTCACGCGACGGATTGAGTAGGTCGCCGACCTGACGGTGATGCGATTGCGTTCGGCCTATCGCAACAAGTTCGTCCCGCTCGGCGATCGCCGGCAGGTTTAGATGCGTGTACCCCTTCTCGAGCATGTACGCCGGCAGGTCATCCTCATGGAGGCGCTGCTGGATCGAGATGATCTTGCCGCTCGATTTGTCGTTCAACCGGCTTAGCAGCGTATTGTCGAACCAGTCCCGCACACGCTGGCGTTCGACCGGACTCTTTGCTTCGTCGGCCTTCATGCAGTCGTCGACAATGATGATGTCGGCACCGAAGCCCGTGATTGAGCCGCCAACCGAGACGGCTTTGCGTACGCCGCCGGCGGTGGTCTCGAGTTCAAGTGCGCGATTACCGCGATCGCTAATGCGCGTCCGAGGAAAGATGCGCTTGTACCAGTCGCTTTCCATGATGATGCGGGGCTGGTTTGAATGATGGCGAGCGAGGTCCTGACTGTAGCTTGCGACCATGACCTTGGCCTTGGGATCATGACCGAGCAGAAAAGCCACGAACGCGACTGATGCTGTTACTGACTTCAGATGGCGGGGTGGTACGGTGACAACGAGCCGCTTCTCTTCGCCACTTTGAACCAGTGCGAGTTGGTGGCAGATCGCCTTTAAGTACCACGACAGCTCGAGCGGAGGCGCTCCGGGATGCAGTGTCTCGAACGCTTTCATGACGAACAGCGGAAAATGCTGACGACGGGCGGCGGCGAGACCCAGTTCTGGGTTGAGCTTCATGATGCATCCTCCCCGCCCGCATTGAGCAGGATGCGCAGTTCCTCGAGCGTGGCGAGATCGGTTGCGGTCAGGTCCTCGTCGCGGATTTCGGGCACGACCTGGCTCGTCTCGTTCGGAACAGCGTTGCTGTATAGTTTGATGAGTTCGGCGAGCGCGCGCGGATTGCCCTTCATCGCCTGTTCGACGGTTTTCTGGAGGACCGCCTCAATGCGGCTGATCTTCTTGGTGCCGTTCGCGGTGCGCACGGCAACCTTTTCGGTAAGCGTATCTCGAACGAGCGTGTGCATTCCCTTGGCCGCCTTCGGTCGGCCCTTGGGATTGCCGGAGCGGCCGGGTTGGAATTGCGAATGCCGAGGAGGCTTCTTGTAGCCGACGTTGTATCCGGCATTATTGTTGACGGTATCGCCGAGTTCAGCTTGCACTTCGACTGGCGCGGGGTTTGGGGCAGGGCGGGTCCGGGTACGAACGCGCACCGGCGGGAGTTGAGGTTGGGACCGCTTGGAAGGATCGACGGGCACGATAGGCACGGGAATTCTCCTGGAATAGGGAACGACAAGAGCCCGGTGCGCTCATGCACACCGGGCTCGTCGGATCAGTCTTCAGTGGACATGAGTTCGGCGTCAGGACCGCTCGGGACGTAGTCTCCGGCAGTACCGCGCTCGGCAGCCATCTCGGCAAAGGTCTGACCGGTGCTCTCGAGAACTGCTTCTTGGCCGGTCATCGCCTGCCAGCGACGGATTGCGACGTCGACGTATCCCGGCGCGATCTCTACCCCGTACCCGCGGCGCTTGGTGCGTTCGGATGCAAGGATCGTCGTCCCTGAACCCATAAAGGCATCGAGCACGATCTCGCCCGGCATGGTCACGTCGCGGATCGCGTCGGCCACCAGCGCAACGGGTTTGACGGTCGGGTGGTCGGCGAGATCTGCCATCCGGCCTTTGCCGAACGTGTTGACGCCGGCGTAGTCCCAGACATTGGTCCGATAGCGGCCGTGCTTCCCCAGCTCGACATTGTTGGTGTGCGGAGCCGAGCCCTTTTTGGTGATGAAGATAAGCTCGTGCTTCGAGCGGTAGAGCGATCCCATGCCGCCGTTGGTCTTGTTCCATACGCACAGGTTGAGAGAGGTCAGGCCATTTGCGTCGATCGCGGCCTGGAGTTCGCCGATATGCCGATGGTCCATACAGATATCTAGCACGGCGCCGTCCTTGAGGTGTGCCGACAGCTTGCCGATGAAGTCGGTCAGAAACGCGGTAAACTCGGCCTTGGACATCTCGCCCGAGGCCATCGCGAATTCGGGGTGGCTGACCTTGCCGAGGCCGCAGATGTGGCCCGAGACCTTAACGTTGT
>JAEWKG010000144.1 GCA_023386135.1 Pseudomonadota bacterium
ATCGGGCGGCGAGCAGCAGCGCGTCGCCGTCGCTCGCGCGCTTGCCAACCGGCCGCAGCTGGTGCTGGCGGACGAGCCCACCGGCAACCTCGACGAGCACACCGCCGACAAGGTGTTCGCCGAATTCCTCGATCTCGTACGGGGCGAGGGCAGCGCCGCGCTGGGCGCCACCCACAACGAGCGACTGGCCGCGAAGATGGACCGCGTGGTGCGCCTCCACGAAGGCGTGCTCGAGTAGGACGCTTGCGTTCCCCCGCCGCTTGCGGTTGACTGCGCGGCGAGGGGGAGACGACCGATGTCCGCATTCGCCGCCGCGTTGCTGATCGCCCAAGCCGGCGCCACTGCGCCGCCTCCGCCCAAGTGCGACACGCCCGAATACGCGGCGCTCGATTTCTGGGTGGGCGAGTGGGATGTTTTTCCAGCCGGCAGCGACAAGCAGGTCGCCCGCAGCCGCGTCGAAAAGCTTTACGCCGGCTGCGCGATCCGCGAGAACTGGATGCCCGCGAAGGGCGCCAACGGCGGCAGTTTGTCGGGCTACGATCCGCGCACGAAGCACTGGCACCAGACCTGGATCGGTTCGGCGCCTGGCGTGATTCAGTTCGATGGCGGGCTGGCGGGCGGCTCGATGGTCCTGACTGGTTCATGGCCAGGCTCTGGACCCAACGGCGAGAACGGACTTACCCGCATGAGCTATTCGCCGCTGCCACTCGGCGCGGTGCGGCAGCACGGCGAATTCTCTGCCGACGGCGGAGCGACCTGGGTCACCACTTTCGACTTCACCTATCGCCCGCACAAGGAAGACGCACTATGACCACCATCGCCGATTTCACCGTCGAAAAGCCCGACGGAACGCCGCTCGATCTCTCCGAAAAGCAAGGCAAGGTCCTGCTGGTGGTCAACGTCGCCAGCAAGTGCGGCTTCACCCCGCAATACGAAGGACTCGAAGCTCTGCAGCGCAAGTTCGAGGACCGCGGGTTCGAGGTGCTGGGCTTCCCATGCAACCAGTTCATGGGGCAGGAACCGGGCAATGCCGAGGAGATCGCCAGTTTCTGCAAGCTGACCTACGACGTCACCTTCCCGGTGCTGAAGAAGATCGAGGTCAATGGCGAGGGTGCGAGCCCGCTCTACGACTGGATGAAGGGCGAAGCGCCGGGCCTGATGGGCTCGAAATCGGTCAAGTGGAATTTCACCAAGTTCCTGATCGACCGCGATGGCAAGGTCGTGCGCCGCTACGCCCCGAATGACACCCCGGCGAGCATCGAGAAGGACATCGAGAGGCTGCTCTAGGCCGGTGGCGTTTGATCCGGAGGTCGCCGACGCCGACTGGCTTCTGGCCTGGATGACGGGGCGCTCGCTCGCGCGGGGATTGCCGTTGCCGTTCGCCGATCGCGGCGGCTGGCGCGCTGAGATCGGCTCGGACAGCGAGACGCGGCGGTGGGTTTTTGCCGGGCTGACGCAGGCGCTTTGCGACCTGGCCTGCGAAATCCGGCAGCCGGGCCTCAACCTGCGCGCACTCGCGACGCCGGAAGCGATGCGCGAGGTGTTGCCGCCCGGCTGGCAGGTTCAGGCGCCGTCCTATGCGATGGCGGGGCCTGCCATGCGGTCCGCGGAAGGGGCGTTGCCGCATGGCTATCGCCTCGAACTACAGCGCAGTCCGCTCGCCGCGCATGCGTTCGTGCTGGCGAGCGACGGGGAACTCGCCGCATCGGGGCATCTCGGGATCGGCGAGCACGCCGCAGTCGCCGATCGCATCATCGTTCATCCCGGCCATCGCCGACACGGGCTGGGCCGCGCACTCATGGCCGCACTGGCGGGGGCGCGGCCCGCCCCAGCGCAGCCGCAACTCCTGGTCGCGACCGAGATGGGGCGGCAGCTTTACGAGGCGCTCGGTTGGCGCGTGCTGTCGCCCTATGCGAGCGCTTCGTATGTCGGGGACAGTCCTGTCCAAAACTGACGCTCCGCCATTGCCTGTACCGGTTCGCATCCGCATCTAGGAAGCATGCCTTTCGTCCCGTTCGTCCCCTTGCGCGTCATGTCGAGCTACTCGATGCTCGAGGGCGCGATCGATCCCAAGGCGATCGCCCGGATCGCCAAGGAGCGCGGCTTCCCCGCCACCGCGATCTGCGACCGCAACGGGCTTTACGGCGCGATCCCGTTCGCCAGCGCGTGCTTCGAGAAGGGTGTGCAGCCGGTCGTCGGTACGCTGCTCGGCGTGGCGCGCGACGCGGGCGGAGAGACGATCGACCACCTTCCGTTGTTCGCGCAGGACGAGACTGGGTACGAGAACCTGTGCCACCTCGTCAGCCGCGCCCACCTTGCACGGCCGGTCGAACTCGAGGCGCATGTCCAGTTCGCAGACCTCCAAGGGCGCACCGGCGGCCTGATCGCGCTGACCGGCGCGGGCGAGGGCGCGCTCACCCGCCTGCTGGCTGACGGCAAGGCCGATGCCGCCGAAGCGTTGTGCGAGCGCTTGCAGGCGCTGTTCCCCGACCGCCTCTACATCGAACTCGCGCGCCGCAGCAGCGCGGTGTGCGACGCGGCGGAAGATGCGCTGATCGAGCTCGCCTACGCGCGCGACCTGCCGCTGGTGGCGACCAACCCCGCGCAGTTCGGCGATCCGCATTTCCATGCCGCTCACGACGCAATGCTGTGCATTGCCGCGAGCACCCACATCGATGCCGCCGAGCGTCCACGCTCCAACCCGGAAGCCTTCATCAAGTCGGGTCCGATGATGGAGGAGCTGTTTGGCGATCTGCCTGAGGCGCTCGCCAACACGCTCGTGGTCGCCCAGCGGTGCGCCTACGCGCCGCCCAAGCGCAACCCGATCCTGCCGAGCCTCGCCGGTGACATCGAGGGCGAGAAGCGCCTCCTCGCCGAGGATTCGCGCGCCGGCCTCGCGGCGCGGCTGGAGAAGTATGGCGAGCTCTCCGACGAGGAACTCAAGACCTACGTCGACCGGCTCGAGTTCGAGATCGTCGTCATCAATCAGATGGGTTTTCCCGGCTACTTCCTGATCGTCGCCGACTTCATCAAGTGGGCGAAAGAACAGGGCATTCCGGTCGGCCCCGGCCGCGGCTCTGGCGCGGGCAGCCTGGTGGCTTGGTCGCTGACGATCACGGACCTCGACCCCATTCGTCTCGGCCTGCTGTTCGAGCGGTTCCTCAACCCCGAACGCGTGTCGATGCCCGACTTCGACATCGACTTCTGCGAAACCCGCCGCGGCGAGGTGATCCGCTACGTGCAAGGCAAGTACGGCAACGATCACGTCGCGCAGATCATCACCTTCGGTAAGCTCAAGGCCCGCGCGGTGCTGCGCGATTGCGGGCGCATCCTGCAGATGAGCTACGGCCACGTCGACCGGCTGTGCAAGATGGTGCCCAACCATCCGACCGACCCGTGGACCCTGCCGCGCGCGCTCAACGGGGTGGGCGAGTTCAAGCGCGAGTACGACACCAACGACGAGGTGCGGCGCCTGCTCGACCTCGCGATGCAGCTTGAAGGCCTGCCGCGCAACAGCTCGACCCACGCGGCGGGTGTGGTGATCGGCGATCGCCCCCTGGCGCAATTGGTGCCGCTCTACCGCGATCCGCGCTCGGACATGCCGGTCACGCAATTCGACATGAAGCATGTCGAGAGCGCGGGGCTGGTCAAGTTCGACTTCCTCGGCCTCAAGACCCTGTCGGTGCTGCAAAAGGCGATCGAACTGCTCGCGAAACGCGGGATCGAGATCGACCTCGGCGCGCTCGAATGGGACGATCCGGCAGTCTATGCGTTGCTCCAGAAGGGCGACACGGTCGGCGTGTTCCAGCTGGAATCGGAAGGCATGCGTCGCGCGCTGTCGGCGGTGAAACCGAGCAACTTCGGCGACATCATCGCAATCGGCGCGCTCTATCGCCCGGGCCCGATGGACAACATCCCTCTGTTCGGCCGGCGCAAGAACGGGCTCGAGACGATCGAGTATCCGCACCCCAAGCTCGAGGCGATCCTTGCCGAGACGTACGGCATCATCGTCTACCAGGAGCAGGTGATGCAGGCCGCGCAGATTCTCGCCGGCTATTCGCTCGGCGATGCGGATCTGCTCCGCCGCGCGATGGGCAAGAAGGTCCAGGCCGAGATGGACGCGCAGCGCCAGCGCTTCGTCGAGGGCTGCGGGACGACCTCGGGTATCGAGCCGCGCAAGGCCAACGAACTATTCGATTTGATCGACAAGTTCGCCGGCTACGGCTTCAACAAGAGCCACGCAGCGGCCTACGCGTTGCTGTCGTACCAGACCGCGTGGCTGAAGGCGCATTATCCGGAAGAATTCTACGCCGCGTCGATGTGCTTCGACATGCACCAGTCGGAAAAGTTGGCGGTGTTCGTCGATGACGCGCGTCGCTCGGGCATCGTCATCGCGCCGCCCGATGTGAACCGCTCGGAAGCCGAGTTCACCGTCGAGCGGACCGATGACGGGCTGGCGGTCCGCTACGCACTCGCTGGCATCCGCAACGTCGGCGAGAAGGCGATGGAGGCGCTGGTCGCGGAGCGCGAAGCGAGCGGTTGGTTTGAAAGCGTCGATGACCTGTTCCAGCGTCTGCCCAAGGGGTCGATGAACTCGCGCCAGCTCGAAGGGCTGATCGCCGCGGGGGCGCTCGACACGCTGGAGCCCAATCGCGGCAAGCTCTTCGCCAACGTCGACCTCCTGCTGGCGGTGACCGAAGCCGCCAATCGGGAGCGCGAGAGCGGCCAGGGCGGCCTGTTCGGGGGCGAGGCGCAGCCCGACAGCACGCTGCGTTTGAAGGACGGGGACGAATGGTCGCGCGCCGAGCGCATGGCGAAAGAGCGCGACAACTTCGGGTTCTACTTCTCCGCTCACCCGGTCGAGCAGTACCGCGCGATCGCCTCGGCCAACGGCGCGCGCAGCTATGCCTCGCTGATGGGCGGCGGCGCGCCGGCGGGGGGACGGGCCAATGCCGTCATGGCGGCAATGGTCGAGAAGGTCAGCCGCGGCCGCACCAAGCGCGGCAAGGATTTCGTGCGCGCGGATTTCTCCGACAGCAGCGGGCAGTTCTCCGCCGCCTGCTTCGAGGAGAGCCTCGTCTCCAGTTTCATGAAGTGGGCTGAGGACGGCACCTCGATCCTGCTCAACGTCGAGCTCGACAGCCCTAGCCCCGACGAACCGCCGCGGATCACCGTGCGCGGTGCGCGGCCGTTGAGCGAGGTCAAGGCCGGCGCGCGTATGCAGCTGACGCTCGATGTGCTCGATCCCGATGCGATCGCCGCGTTGCGCGATACGCTCGAGCCCGGCCCTGAAGGCCGCGGCGAAGTGCGGGTCAAGCTGCGCACCGGCGGCGAGGCGGAGCCCGAGATGGTGCTCGGCCGCAGCTTCGAGCTTAGCGGCGAACTCGCCGAGCGCTTGGCAAGCTTCCCCGGACTTGCCAATGTGCAGCTCGGCACCCAGCGCGCGCCCAACTTGCGCCTGGTGGCCTGAGCCGCCCCTCCCGGGCGGCCGGGAGAGGAAATCGATGGGAATGCTCGGAGCGATGCAGGATTGGGACCTCGTGGTCACCCATCTGCTCGACCACGCCGCGCGCGAATACGCGGCGCGCGAACACGTCACCCGCTGGGCCGATGGCAGCGAGACCCGCACCACCTGGGGCGAGGTGAAGCGCGATGCGCTGAAGATGACCCAAGCCCTGCGCGCCGCGGGTGTCGGCAAGGGCGACCGCGTCGCGACGCTGGCGATGAACCACGCGCGCCATCTGGTCAGCTGGTACGGCGCGGTCGGCGTGGGCGGGGTGCTCCACACGATCAATCCGCGCCTGTTCGACGAGCAGCTCGAATACATCGTCAACCACGCCGAAGACCGCGTGCTGCTGTACGACGCGCAGTTCCAGCCGATCATCGACCGGCTGCGTGATCGCTGGCCGACGGTCACGACTTACGTCTGTTTCGATCCGCCCGCCGGTTCCGACGTGCTTGGGTTCGAGGAATGGATCGGCGCCCACGACGGCGACACCGAGTGGACCAAGGTCGACGAGCGCGACCCATGCATGCTGTGCTACACCAGCGGCACCACCGGCAATCCCAAGGGCGTGCTGTACGAACACCGCTCGACCATGTTGCACGCCATGGCGGGGGTGCAGCCGAATTTGTTCGATCTCGATTCCCGCGCTGTCATGCTGCCGATCGTGCCGATGTTCCATGCGGCGAGCTGGGGCCTGCCGTGGTCGGGTGCGATCTCGGGCATTAAGTTCGTCTATTCGGCGGCCAACGATCCCGAAGTGCTGTGCGAGTTGTTCGAGCGCGAAGGGGTGACACATTCGGCGGGCGTGCCGACCGTGTGGCTCGGCATGTTCCAGCACCTTGACAAGATCGGCAAGGACGTGCGCGATATCGGGAAGCTCGAAACCGCGATCATCGGCGGCTCGGCTGCGCCCAAGTTCATGATCGAGCGGCTGATGGCGAACGGCGTCCGCGTCGCGCACGCCTGGGGCATGACCGAGACCAGCCCGATTGGCACCACCGGCGCCTACCCCGCGTGGTGGGACGACCTCGATCCCGCAGCTCAAGTCGCGCTCGTTCAAAAGCAAGGCCGCCCGGCGTTCGGCGTTGAGCTACGCTGTGTCGACCTGGACGATCCCGACAAGGTGCTGCCGCGCGACGGCGAAACCTCGGGCGCGCTGCAGGTGCGCGGTCCGTGGGTAATCAAGCGCTACTTCAAGGCGGACGAGGACGCGGTCAACGCTGAGCAGTGGTTTGATACTGGCGATGTTGCGTTGATCCATCCCGACGGAACCCTGCAGCTTACCGACCGGACCAAGGACGTCATCAAGTCGGGCGGCGAATGGATCAGCTCGGTCGAGCTTGAAAACGCCGCGGTCGGCCATCCTTCGATTGCCGAGGCGGCAGCGATCGGCATCTACCACCCCAAGTGGGATGAGCGGCCGATCCTGGTCTGCGTCGCCAAGCAGGGCTGTGATGTCACCGGCGACGACGTGATCGCGCACCTCAAGGACAAGGTCGCGAAGTGGTGGCTGCCCGATGCAGTCGAGTTCGTCGACGAGTTGCCGCACACCGGCACCGGCAAGATCAGCAAGAAGGACCTGCGCGACAGGTTCCGCGATTACACCTTGGAGAGCGCAGCATGAAGAACCGCATCCGCGCCGCGCTGGCACTCGTGCTCGGCGCCGGAACTTTCTTGATCGGTCAATCGGCGGTCGAGGTCGTAGCTTGGTGGTGGGCAGGAGACACCGCGACCTTCGCCGATCCCTTCGTCAACGCGATCCGCATCGCCCTCAGCGCGTCGGCCGGCCTCGCCGTGGCAGCGATGATCGGCATCCCTCCGGTGCAGCGGCGGCGACTCCTCTAGCCGAGCACCTCATCGAACAGTGACAGCATCGCCGCCCAGCTCTGGCGGTCGGCGCTGGCGTTGTAGGCGGGGTTGGGCGAACCATCGAGCATGGCCGGGTTGGTGAAGCCGTGACCGACCCCGGAGTAGCTGTGGAAGTGCCAGTCGGCACTCACCGCGTCCATTTCCTCCCAGAACCCCATCACCTGGCTGCGCGGCACCAGCGTGTCGGCATCGCCGTGGCAGACGAGGATGCGCGGGGTGATCTTCTGCGCAGCGGCACGGCCGGTGTCTAGCAGCCCGTGGAAGCTCGCCACTGCGGCGAGATCGGCGCCGTCGCGGGCTAGCTCCAGCACCGCCTGGCCGCCCATGCAGAAGCCGATCGCGAGGCGCGGGAACTCACCCGCTTGGCTATCGAGCGCAGCCAGCCCAGCGCGGAGCCGAGCGCGGTAGGCGTCGGTGTCCGTGCGCAAGGCGCCCGCCTTGGCGAAGGCATCGCCCATGTCACTCGGCGTCGTGCCGTAGAAATCGCAAATCACCGCGAGATAGCCGGCCGCCGCCAACGCCTCTGCCTTGGCGATCACACCCGGCGTGGGATTGTAGATCGTCGGAAAGACCGCGACCGCGGCGCGCGGCGTGCCCGCCGGGCGCACCACGAGCGCGGTCAGCGCGGTCTCGCCGTCGCGATAGCCGATCTCTTCCACGCCTTACGCCTCGGGCAGGAAGTCGGGCACCGAGAGGTAGCGCTCGCCGGTGTCGTAGTTGAACGCCAGGACCCGCGCGTCGGGCGCAAGATCGGGCAGCTTCTGCTTCACCGCAGCCAGCGCCGCGCCGCTCGAGATCCCGACCAACAGGCCCTCCTCGCGAGCACAGCGGCGCGCCATCTCGCGCGAGTCCTCGGCATCGACCTGGAGCGCGCCGTCGATCGCCTGGGTGTGGAGGTTGCCCGGAATGAACCCGGCGCCAAGCCCCTGGATGGGGTGCGGACCCGGCTGGCCGCCGCTGATCACCGGCGACAGCGAAGGCTCGACCGCGAACACCTTGAGGTTCGGCCACTGTGGCTTGAGCACCTCGGCGCAGGCGGTGATGTGGCCGCCGGTGCCGACGCCGGTGATGATCGCATCGATAGGCGAGTCGGCGAAATCCTTGAGAACTTCCTGCGCGGTGGTCCGCGCGTGGACCGCGACGTTGGCGGGGTTGTCGAACTGCTGCGGGATCCACCCGCCGTCCGTTTGCGAGGCGAGCTCCTGCGCGCGGGCGATCGCGGCCTTCATGCCGCCTTCCTTGGGGGTGAGGTCGAACTTCGCGCCATAGGCCAGCATCAGCCGGCGCCGCTCGATACTCATGCTCTCGGGCATGACCAGGATCAGCTTGTAGCCTTTGACCGCCGCCACCATGGCGAGGCCAATGCCGGTGTTGCCACTGGTGGGCTCGATGATCGTCCCGCCCGGACGCAGCGCGCCGGATTTCTCGGCATCCTCGATCATCGCGAGGGCGATGCGATCCTTGACCGATCCGCCCGGGTTGGCCCGCTCGCTTTTCACCCACACCTCGCGGTCGGGGAACATGCGCGAGAGGCGGATGTGCGGGGTGTTACCGATCGTGGCGAGGACGCTGTCGGCTTTCATCGGTGCTCTCCTTGATGCGGGTGTGCGCTATTGTGCGGGCGTGTCGAAGGTCTTGGCAAGCCTGAGTTCGGGGAACAAGCGCGACCACGCCAGGGTGATACCGATTGCGGCCAAGCCGCCGAACACCACTGCGCCGACCGGGCCGAGCAGCGAGGCCATCAACCCCGTTTCCGCCTCGCCCAATTCGTTCGAGGCCGAGATGGTCAGCGCCGAAACCGCGCCGACCCGGCCTCGCATCTCGTCAGGGGTATGAAGCTGGATCAGCGACTGGCGTACGTAAACCGACACCATGTCGGCCGCACCCGCGACGATTAGAGCGGCGAGGCTGAGCCAGAACGAGGTCGACAGGCCGAAAGTGAGGATGCCGAGCGCGAAGATCAGCACCGCGCCTATCATCTTGCTGCCGACATCGGTCTTCATCGGGCGGAACGAGAACCACAGCGATCCCGCGGTGGCGCCGATGCCCATGCCGGCGGCGAGGATGCCGAAACCGGTGGGACCGACGTGCAGGATGTCGCGCGCGTAGACCGGGAGCAGCGCGGTCGCGCCGGCGAGCAGGACCACAAACAGGTCGAGCGTGATCGCCGCCATTACCAGCCGGTTGTTGCGGACGTAGCGGAAGCCATCGATCACCCGGTGGACCGGCCGCCGGTCCTTCTGCACCGGCGGTTGCGGCACCTTGCTGACCAGGAACACCCCGATCGTCGCCGCAGCCAGCATCGCGGAGACGGTGCCGTAAGCGACGTCGGGATGGATGGCGTAGAGCACGCCGCCGACGCTCGGCCCGGCGATGGTGCCGAGCTGCCACGCGGTGGCGCTGACCGCTATCGCCGTCGGCAGGCTCTCGCGCGGGACGAGGTTGGGGGCAAGGGCAGAGAATGCAGGTCCGCTGAACGCCCGCGCAATGCCGACGAACACCGCCGCGCCGAACAGGAACGGCAGCGTGAGGTGCCCGCTCCAGGTCAGCAGGCCGAGCACCGCGGCGTTGACCGTCAGCAGCGCGTTGGTGCCGCGCACGATCCAGCGCCGGTCGTAAGTGTCGGCGGCCAGCCCCACCACCGGGGTCAGCAGGAACAGCGGCACGAACTGCACCAGGCCGATCATGCCGAGCAGGAACGCCGACTGCTTGATGTCCATCGTTTGGCGGGCAAGTCCGTAGACCTGCCAGCCGATGATCATCCCTTGCGCGCTGATCGCGATGGTCGCGAACAGGCGGGATACGAAATAGGCGCGGAAATTGGGGAGAGTGAGGGGGTGCGGTGTGTCGCTCACGCCTGCGCCAATGGCAGCCGCCCGCGCGCTTGCCAAGCAAGCGTTTGGAAGTCAGCCGGAAAGCAGAACTGTTCTAGCGCGCGCGGCGCAGGCGCGGATTCGGCTGCAGCGCTTCGATGATGCGCATGAAGTCGTCGAGGCGGATAATCCGCTCGAACTGGAAGCCCGCGCGTTCGTCGCGGACCCAGATCACGTAAGCCTCGATCCGGCCGATCTCGGGCAGGCGAATGATCACCCGGTCGCCGCGCTCGATGCCGTTGGCGTCGTCGACCATGAAGCCGTGCGCCGACAAGTTGGCGATGTGCAGCTTGAGGTCGCCGCGATCGTGATGCTCGGCGATCACCGGGAAGTCGACCGGGTGCCGCGCCGCACGACGCAGATCGGTTACCGACAGCTGAGCTCCGACAGTCACGATCCCACAACCCTCCGTATCGCGTGGACCGGCAGGGTTAAGGTACAAAGGCTGATATTGCGTTAAACCAGAACGCCGTGGCGTTTTTTGCCGAGGCTGATGCGGCCCGTGCGCGCGGGAGCGAGCGCGTCGGCGACGGTCTCTCCGTCGAGCTTGATCGCTCCCTCGGCCGCCTTGCGCTTCGCCTCGCCGTTCGACGCGGTGAAGCCCAGCGCGGTGAGCGCGGCGGCGAAGGTCATCCCGGCTTCGAGGGTGAGCGTCGGCAGGTCCTCGCCTGCGCCGCCGGCAAAGGTCGTCGCGGCGGTGGCTTCTGCGGTGCGCGCAGCTTCCTCGCCGCGAACGAGGCGCGTGACTTCGTTGGCGAGCACCACTTTGGCGGCGTTGATCTCGGAACCCTCAAGCGCCTCGATCCGCGCGATCTCGTCGAGCGGCAGGTCGGTGAACAGCTTGAGGAACCGCCCGACGTCGCGGTCGTCCGCGTTCCGCCAGTATTGCCAGAAGTCGTACGCCGGCAGCTGCGCTTCGTTCAGCCACACCGCGCCCGCGGCGGTCTTGCCCATCTTCGCGCCGTCGGCGGTGGTCAGCAGCGGGGTGGTGATGCCGAACAGTTCGGCACCGTCCATCCGGCGGCCGAGCTCGACCCCGTTGACGATATTCCCCCACTGGTCGCTGCCACCCATCTGCAGCCGCACGCCCAGCTCCTTCGACAGGTGGCGGAAGTCGTAGCCCTGCAAGATCATGTAGTTGAATTCGAGGAACGTCATCGGCTGCTCGCGCTCGAGGCGCAGGCGCACCGAATCGAAAGTCAGCATTCGGTTGACGGTGAAGTGCGTGCCGACTTTCTGTAGTAGCTCGATGTAGCCAAGCTGGCCGAGCCAGTCGTGGTTGTTGACCATCACGGCGTCGGTGGGCCCGTCCCCGAACGTGAGCAGGTTCTCGAACGCGGTGCGGATGCCCGCGATGTTGTCTTCGATCGCGTGGTCGGTGAGCATCTTCCGGCTTTCGTCGCGCCCGGTGGGATCGCCGATACGGGTGGTGCCGCCGCCCATCACCACGACCGGCTTGTGCCCGGTCTGCTGCAGGCGGCGCAGCATCATGATCTGCACCAGGCTGCCGATGTGCAAACTCGGCGCGGTAGCGTCGAAGCCGATATATCCGGGCACGATCTGGCGCGCGGCGAGGGCGTCCAGCCCCGCGGCGTCGGTCATCTGGTGGACATAGCCCCGCTGTTCGAGCAGGCGCAGCAGATCGGATTTATGGTCGCTCATGGCGGGCGCGCGGTTAGCACGGGGGCGATGACATGCAAACTTACGCGTTGACGGCGCACCCGGCGCACCCGCCCGCGCGGGTGAGTGGCGTGGAAGCACGCGTGATCGGCTTCGATGCCGACTGGCTTCGGGTGCGCTGGCGGATCGAGGCCGCGCAGGAGCTGGTGATCCCGCCCTTCGCGGGGCGCGGCCGGGCCGACGAGCTGTGGAAGACGACATGCTTCGAGCTGTTTTTGCGCCCTTTCGGCGGCGACGCTTACGTCGAGCTCAATCTGTCGCCCTCGGAACGCTGGGCCGCTTACGACTTCACTTCTTACCGCGAGGGGATGAGCGAACGCGCCGCCTCGCGCGAGCCCGACAGCACCGTGCGACAGGGCAGCAGCTTCGCGATCTTCGACGCCGCGATCCCGCGCGATGTGCTGCCCGCGCTGCCGGCGGCGGCGAACTTCACCGCGGTCATCGAGGAGACGGGCGGGGTCAAAAGCTACTGGGCGCTCGCGCAACCCGCCGCGAAGCCCGATTTCCACGACGCCGCTTGCTTCACGGTCGAGCTTGCGCCACCGCCGGGGCCATGAAATTCGGCATCGATCGGCTCCTGAGCGAGCCGGAGCTTTTGAAGGAACTCGAAGGCCGCCGCGTTGCGCTGATCGCGCACCCGGCCTCGGTAACAGCTGACCTGACGCACAGCCTCGACGCGCTGATCGCGGCCGGGGTCAACGTCTCCAGTGCGTTCGGGCCGCAACACGGCCTCAAGGGCGACAAGCAGGACAATATGGTCGAAACCTCCGACGAGGTGGACCCTACCTACGGCATTCCGGTCTTCAGCCTCTATGGCGAGGTGCGCCGGCCGAGCGGGCAGATGATGAGCACCGCCGACGTGTTTCTGTTCGACCTGCAGGACCTCGGCTGCCGCATCTACACCTTCGTCACCACGCTGCTCTACCTGCTCCAGGCGGCGAGCAAGACCGGCAAGACCGTGTGGGTGCTGGACCGGCCCAACCCCGCGGGCCGCCCCATCGAAGGCACTCTGCTGGTCCCGGGCCAAAAGAGCTTCGTCGGCGCCGCGCCCATGCCGATGCGCCACGGGCTGACGATGGGCGAGATGGGCCACTGGTTCATCCGTCACTTCAAGCTCGACGTCGATTACCGCGTGATCGACATGCACCACTGGCTGCCCGAGGCAGGCCCTGGTTTCGGGTGGCCGGAAGACCGCGTGTGGATCAACCCGAGCCCCAACGCGGCGAGCCTCAACATGGCGCGCGCCTATGCCGGGACGGTGATGCTGGAGGGCACGAATCTGTCCGAAGCGCGCGGTACCACGCGGCCGCTCGAGGTGCTCTTTGGCGCGCCCGATCTCGACGCCGCCGAGGTGTTTAGCGAGATGCGCCGCGTCGCGCCGAACTGGATGCAGGGCTGCGCGCTGCGGCCGTGCTTCTTCGAGCCGACGTTCCACAAGCACGCCAAGCAGCTCAACGCCGGCCTGATGATCCACGCCGAGAAGGGCTTCTACGACCACGAGGCGTTCCAGCCCTGGCGATTGCAGGCCCTGGCATTCAAGGCGATCCGCCGGCTGCGGCCCGACTACGACCTGTGGCGCGATTTTGCCTACGAATACGAATTCGACCGGCTCGCGATCGACGTGATCAATGGCGGTCCGGCCTTGCGCGAATGGGTCGATGACGAGTGCGCCGAACCGCTCGATCTGGACACCCGGGCAGGTTCCGACGAAGCGCGCTGGCGCGAGGAAATCGCGGACCTTCTGCTTTACTAAGCGCTTGACCTCATCGGCACGCTCCCCGACGCTGCCGATCCAGAAGGCGCGACAAAGCGCCGCGGTCGAGAGGACAGTGAATGGCAAGCGCGCCGGCAGCCGAAGCCGGGCGGCGCGGGGTCTCAGCAACGCTGTGGATTCTGCTGATCGTCTACATCTTCAATTTCATCGATCGGCAGATCGTAAACATCCTCGCCGAGCCGATCGCCAAGGACCTTGACCTCAGCGACAAGCAGATCGGCTTGATGACGGGCCTGGCCTTCGCGTTGTTCTATACCGTGCTGGGCCTGCCCATCGCCCGCTATGCGGACCGGCCCGGGACCAACCGTCCACGTCTCATAGCGGCGGCGCTGGCGATCTGGAGCGGGATGACCGCGATATGCGGCCTCGCGCAGAATTTCGGCCAGCTATTGCTCGCCCGCGTTGGGGTAGGGGTGGGCGAAGCGGGCTGCACCCCCGCCGCGCACTCGCTGATCAGCGACCTCGTCCCGAAGGAGAAGCGCGCCTCTGCCCTGGGTTTCTATGCGCTCGGCATTCCGGTCGGCACCGTGCTCGGGATGATCATCGGTGGGCTGCTCGTGGATGCGCTCGGGTGGCGGCACGCATTCATGATCGTCGGCTTGCCGGGGTTGGCGATGGCCGCGATCGTCCTGCTGGTCCTCAAGGACCCCCGGCACCGAATGGAGGCGGCGGCTCCGGCCAATCCGATGAACACGCGGGCCGCTCTCAAGGCAATCTTCGGCAGCAGGGCGATGGTCTTGTTGCTCGCTGCGGCGTCGTTCGCGGCGTTCCTGAGCTACGGCAAGGGCGTGTGGGCGACGATCTTCTTCCAGCGATCGTACGGCCTGTCGCCAGGGCAGGTCGGGCTCTACTTCGGCATCGTCAACGGCGCGGGCGGCATCCTCGGCACGTGGATGAGCGGCAAGATCGCCGACCGCTTCGGCCACACCAACCGCAAGCACGTTTTGACGGCCGCCGCGTGGGGGATGCTGCTTGTCGCGCCGACCGCGATCCTCGGTTATTCGATGGCCGACTGGCGCGCGGCGCTGTTCCTGCTGTTCGTGCCGACGTTCTTGGGCTCGCTCTACTACGGTCCGACCTACTCGAGCGTGCAGGGTCTCGCCTCGCCGCAGGCGCGGGCGATGGCGTCGGCGGTGCTGCTGTTCTTCCAGAACCTCATCGGCCTCGGCCTTGGCCCGCTGCTGTTCGGCATGTTGTCGGACGCGATCAAGCCGACCTACGGCGAGGATAGCGTGCGCTACGTGCTCTACATCGGCAGCCTGATGAGCCTGGTTCCGGCGTTCTTCTTCTGGCGCTGCAGCCTGCGGCTCAACGCGGAGCTCGACCAGAAGACTTAGGTTTGGAAGACCTAGGCATGCACCGCGATCCACGCGACCAGCGCGGCGGCTGGGACGAAGAAGGCCTGCGCGATCAGCGTGCCGACCAGGCGGCTGAAGCTGATCCACACGATCGTGCGGCGAAACAGCGGCTCGTCGATGCGGCCTTCGACCACGTCGTCGGTCATCACCGACAGCTGCGGGTCGATCAACGCGAACAGGAGGATGGTGGCGAACCCGTTGATCACCGCCGAGAGCTGGCTGGCGGTGACCCGGAACTCGGGCGCGAGGTATCCCGCGTAGAGCGAGGCGACCACCCCCACCGTCAGCAGCGCCTGCGCCAGCGCATTGCCGAACAGCACGGTCCACGACACCCCGAGCGGCTTCCTTAGCGCCGCGAGGTGGCCGCGGGTTGGCAGGGAGACCTCCTCGCGCACCGTCCGCAGGCCCGTCGGCGTGGCGGCGCGCAGGATCAGCTTGCCGGTGGAGCGATGCTTCTGGAAATGCGCGATGGCTCGGGCGAAGAGGCGCTGGCCGGTCGGCACCAGTAAGATGCCGATGAACACCGCGAGCGAGGCGCTGCCGAGCACCATGCGGAAGTCGTCCGCCAGCGCATGGCCGCCGCCGGTGAGCAACCGGCTCTCGATCCGTTTGGCGAGGAACGGTCCCAGGAACCCGTTGGCGGTACGGCTCACCAGCACCAGCACGTTGAACAGCGCAAAGCTCATCGCGATCCGCCGCGTGCGCACCCCGGCGATGCGCGCGGCATAGGCGAGCGTGCCGATGAGGTTGATCCCGAAAGTCAGGATGCAGATGACGAGAAGCTGGGTATCCATCGGGCGGGGCCTTTAGGCGGCTGCTTCGTTCAGCGCTACGTCAATCGTCGCCGGACGCGCCGGGATGCGGTCGGGCTGGCGGGCGCGCTGCGCCAATTCGACCAGAACGAAGCTGATCAGCATCAGCAAATACCAGCTACCGAGCTTGGCGGGGGAGACCAGCTGCCAGACGTCGCGCTGGTTGGGGTAGTTCCACGCGTTGGCGAAGGTGGCGATGTTCTCCGCGAACCAGATGAACAGCGCGACGAGACCGAAGCCCACCAGCAGTGGCATCCACCGCGCCGTCCGCCAAACGGTGAAGTAGACCCGCGTGCGGAGGAACAGCAGCGCGGTTGCGGCGAACAGGACGTATCGCAGGTCCACCGTCCAGTGGTGGGCGAAGAAGTTGACATAGATCGCCGCCGCGAGAACCCACGTCGCCCAGCGCGGCGGGTAGCCGGTGAAGCGGAAGTCGAAGATGCGCCACACCCGCGCGATGTAGCTGCCCACGGCGGCGTACATGAAGCCCGAGAACAGCGGCACCGCGCCGATGTGGAGCACGCTCGCCTCGGGATAAACCCATGATCCGGCATGGGTTTTAAACAATTCCATCACCGTGCCGACCAGGTGGAACATCAGGATCACCGACGCCTCGCGCAGGGTTTCGAGGCGCAGCAGCAGCAGCGCCCCCTGCATAGCGATGGCGGCGAGGGTGAGAAAATCGTACCGATGCAGCGCTTGATCGGCGGGGTAGAACAGGTGTGTCCCGAGCAATAACAGCAGCAGCAGCGCGCCGAACAGGCACGCCCAGCCCTGCTTGAACCCGAACAGCGCGAATTCGTAGAGCCAGCCGCGCCAGCCAGGCGCTGGATCAAACGCCTCCATCCGCCGCCGGACCGCGAGGAAGCGGCTGTGCGCGGTGCCGCGCGGTGCGGTCATGGGAATAGGATCAGCGGGCAGGCTGGAGCCCGGCAGGTCCGCTGGGCGCGGGCAGGGGGCGAAGGTCGTTCACGTTGCCCTTCATCTGCATCGCCGCGCAGCCATCGACCCGCATGTCGACCGCGTTGATCAGGTAGGCTTCGCCGGCCGTGGCGGGCGTCTTGTCGAGCGCGGGCTGGCCGGACGCATCGCGGACCTGCTGGATGCGATCGCGGCAATTGCGCGCGGCGAGCGCCTCGTCGACGCTCTGCCAACTCCGCGGCGGCACGGTGTAGCCCGGCATCATCGCCGAGGTGCCTCGTCCAGCGGGCGGCGCGGGGACCGCACCGGTCAGCGCGAAGAAACAAAGAGGCAGGACAATCAACCGCATGGCGCCGGCTCCTCGCTGGCGAATCTACCTCAACCCTGCTTGCGGCTCAACTCGCGCATCGCGTCGTCCAGCCCATCGAGGGTAAGGGGGTACATCCGGTCGTTGACCAGTTGCTTAACCAGCTTGGTCGATTGCGAATAGCCCCATTGCTGCTCAGGCACCGGGTTGAGCCATACGGTTGCGGGATAGGTATTGGTCACCCGGTGCAGCCAGGTGGCGCCGGCTTCCTCGTTCATGTGCTCGACGCTGCCGCCGGGGTGGGTGATCTCGTACGGGCTCATCGCCGCGTCGCCGACGAACACGATCTTGTAGTCGTGGCCGTACTTGTGGAGCAGGTCCCAAGTCTTGGTCCGCTCCGCCCAGCGGCGGCGATTGTCCTTCCACACGCCTTCGTAGAGGCAGTTGTGGAAGTAGAAGAATTCGAGGTTCTTGAACTCGGCGGTGGCGGCGCTGAACAGTTCCTCGACCAGCTTGATGAACGGGTCCATCGACCCGCCGACGTCTAGGAACAGCAACAGCTTGATGGCATTGCGACGCTCGGCGCGCATCTGGATGTCGAGCCAACCCTGCTTGGCGGTGCCCTCGATCGTCGCGTCGATATCGAGCTCGTCCTGCGCACCCTCACGCGCGAAGCGGCGCAGGCGCCTGAGCGCCATCTTGATGTTGCGGGTGCCGAGCTCGCGGGTGTTGTCGAGGTTCTTGAACTCCCGCTTTTCCCACACCTTCAGCGCGCGCTTGTGCTTGCTCTCGCCGCCGATGCGCACCCCTTCGGGATTGTAGCCGCCGTTGCCGAACGGACTGGTGCCTCCGGTGCCGATCCACTTGTTGCCGCCCTGGTGGCGCTTTTCCTGCTCCTCGAGCCGCTTCTTGAGCGTCTCCATGATCTCGTCCCACGAGCCGAGCGACTTGATCGCCTCCATCTCTTCGGGGGTAAGGAACTTCTCGGCGACGGCCTTCAGCCATTCCTCGGGAATGTCGACCTGCTTCTGGCCGTAGTCGGTCAGGATCCCCTTGAAGACTTTCTGAAACACCTGATCGAAGCGGTCG
>JAEWKG010000168.1 GCA_023386135.1 Pseudomonadota bacterium
CCCGCACGCGCCCCCCAGCCTCGGGTGAGCTTAGTTGCTCGGCGCCGGCGCCGGAGCGGCCGCACGGCGCGCCTGCCACTGCGACTTCATGGCGTCGAAGGCGGCCTTGCGCTCGGCCGAGGTGACGGTGCCGTTGTGGTCGGCATCGGCCTTGTCGAAGTGGGCCAGCGCCGCGGCGGTGAATTCGGCCTGGGTGATGGTGCCGTCATTGTTGGTGTCGGCCATCTTGCCGAGCATCATCCCGCGGCCGCCCATGGCGCCGTGCATGCCGTGCCGGCCGCCCATGCGGTGTCCGGCCATCCCGGGCGCGGGCATATCGGCGCCGCCCATGCCGTGGCGGCCGGCGCGCACGCCGCGCTCACCGCGCTGGGCGTGCATCGCGGCGAACTCGTCGCGGCTGATCGAGCCGTTGTGGTCGGCGTCGATGCGGTCGAACACCTTGGCCTGCCGCGCGGCGCGGTCGGCGGAATCGAGCTTGCCGTCGCCGTTGGCATCCATCTTGGCGAAATGCTCGGCGGCCATGGTCTGCGCCTGGGCGCGGGTCATGTCGGCCTGCATGTGGCCGGCCATCTGCGGGGCGGCAACCGCAACGCCCGCAGTCGCGAGCACGGCGGCGCCGATCGAAAAGGTCAATTTACGCATGGTACGAACTCTCCAAGGAAAAACGAGAAGAGCTGCGGGCCCGGCTGACAAGGGGGGAGGAAAACAGCCAGGTCCCGCAACTCATGTTCGCTGGTATAAGCGCGCGATGTCGCAGGCTTATCCCGAAAGCCGAGAGAATTGTCGCGGTGTGTAACGCTCGGCGGCGCGCGTTAAGCGGGCCGCAAGCGTGGCGTCACTCCCCTGCCTGATCGCCTTGCGGCATCACGAATGCGTTCAACTTGTTGCCGTCGGGATCGCGGAAATAGCCGGCGTAGAAGCCGCCGCCGCGGTCGCCCGGTTCGCCTTCGCAGGTGCCACCGTTGGCGAGCGCGATCTCGTGCAGGCGATGGACCTGCGCGGTGTCCTTCGCCGCCAGCGCGACCATCACGCCGTTACCGACCGTCGCGGGCTTGCCGTCGAACGGCTTGGTGAGGCCGATGCCCGCGCCGCCGCCGGGCTCACCCCAGGCGATGAAAGTCTCGTTCTCCATCATTCGCCCCGCGCCGAGCTCGGCGAAGATCGCATCGTAGAACTTCGCGCCCTTCTCGCGGTCGTTGGTCCCGAGGGTTACGTATCCGATCATTGAACTGCTCCTGCCGCGACTCGACCCGGAAGGAACATTACATGAACATCAGAGCGGCCGGCAAGCCTCTTCGAGCCACGCCAGCGCTTCGCGGTCGAGCTGCGGGGCGAGGATGCGCCGGACGTCGGCGTGGTAGACGTTCCACCACTCGCGCTCCTCGGGCGTCAGCAGCGAGACCTCGACCAGCGCTTTGTCGAGCGGGGCGAAGGTCAGCGTCTCGAAGCCGAGGTAATCGCCTTCCTGCCCGTCGATCGCGCGCGGTTCGACCAGCACCAGGTTCTCGATTCGAATGCCGTAGGCGCCTTCCTTGTAGTAGCCGGGCTCGTTCGACAGGATCATGCCAGGGAGCAGCTCCTGGTCGCCGCCCGCCTGCGCGCCGGTGATCTTGGCGATGCGCTGCGGGCCTTCGTGGACCGACAGGAAGCTGCCCACCCCGTGACCGGTGCCGTGGGCATAGTCGACGCCCGCGGCCCACAGGAACTGGCGCGCGAACGCATCGAGCTGGCCGCCGACGGTGCCTTGCGGGAAGACCGCGCGGGCGATGGCGATATGGCCCTTGAGGACGCGGGTGTTGCGGTCCTTCTGCTCGGCCGAGGGCTCGCCGGGGCCGATCCACACGGTGCGGGTGATGTCGGTGGTGCCGTCGAGGTACTGGCCGCCCGAATCGCACAGGTAGATGCTCGAAGGCTGGATCGGGATGTTGGAATCCTCGTCCACCCGGTAGTGCGGCAGCGCGGCGTGGGGGCCGGCGGCGCTAATGGTGTCGAAGGACAGGTCCCTGAGGATATCGCTCGCATCGCGGAACTGGCGCAGCTTGGCCGCGGCGCTGAGTTCGTCGAGCCCGCCCTTGGGGCCTTCGATGCTCAGCCAGTGCAGGTACCTTGCAATCGCCGCGCCGTCGCGCGCCTGGGCGTCGCGCTGGCCCTGCTGCTCGACCGGGTTCTTGACCGCGCGCGGCAGGATCGTGGGAGCGCGCACCGCGACCGGCTTGGCGCCCGCGCCCTCGAGCGCGTGGAAGATCGCCGCGACGCCGTAGTTGGGAGCGACCGCTTCGGTCGTGCCCTTGAGCTCCGCGAGCGCACTCTCGAACGCCGCGCGCGGGCGGATGGTGATCGCGTTGCCGAGGTGCTGGGTCAGCTCCGGGGTGACCTTGTCCTCACCGATGAACAGCTCGGCGGTGCCGTCGGCGTGGGCGATGACGTAGGACAGCGCCACCGGCGTGCGCTCCACGTCCTGCCCGCGGATGTTGAGCAGCCAGGCGACCGAATCGAGCGCGCTGACCACCGCCGCGTCGTAGCCCTCGCGCTTGAGCCAGTCGGCGACCTCGGCGCGCTTGTCGGCGCTGTTGCGGCCCGAATGTGCGGCCTGGTGCACCAGCGCCGGCGCGTTCGACGGCTCGGGCCGGTCGGCCCACACTGCATCGATCGGGTTGCCCTCGACCGGCATCAGCGTGGCGTGTTTCTTGGCTAGTGCCTTGGCGACGGCTTCCGCCCAGCCCTTCGAATGCAGCCAGGCGTCGTAGCCGATCTTCGCGCCCTCGGGCGCGTTCTCGCCCAACCACTTGGGGGGGCTGGTCGCGGGGACGCTCTCGTAGTCGAATAGCTTGCCGTCGACCTGCTCGCGCACCTGCACGGTGTAGCGGCCGTCGGTGAAGATCGCCGCCTTGTCCGCCAGCACCACCGCGGTGCCGGCCGAGCCGCCGAAGCCGGTCAGCCAGGCGAGGCGCTGCGCGTAGGCGCCGATGTACTCGCTCATGTGCTCGTCGCTGATCGGCACGACGAATCCGTCGAGCCCGAGCCGCTTCAGCTCCTCGCGGAGGGCGGCGAGGCGGGCTTCGTGAGTCTGCATGAGCATTGTTGCGGTCCTTTCGAAGCCCACATAGGGCCGCGCCATGACCGATGCCACCTTGAAGCCGCCTGTTGCGGCGAAGCGCCCTTCCAACGTCACCCACCACGGCATCACCGTCAGTGACGATTACGCCTGGCTGCGCGACCAGAGCTATCCCACGGTCGACGATCCCGAGATCATCGCCCACCTCGAAGCCGAGAACGCCTGGTTCGAAGCGGCGATGGCGGGTCAGAAGGACCGCATCGACGCGCTGTTCACCGAGATGCGCGCGCGGATCAAGGAAGCCGACAAGTCGGTCCCGCAGAAGGACGGCGACTGGCTCTACTGGATCGAGTTCGAGGAAGGCGCCGAGTACAAGAAATGGTGGCGGCGGCCGGTCGCCGGCGGTCCGGACGAGCTGCTGCTCGACGAGGTCGCGCTGGCGGAGGGCAAGGATTACTTCCGGCTGGGCGCGATCGCGGTCTCGAACGACGGGACCAAGCTCGCCTACTCGATCGACGACAACGGATCCGAACGCTTCACCGCGCGGGTGAAGGATCTCGCCTCAGGCGCGTTGCTGGCCGACGAAATCCCCGGCACGCTGTCGTCGCTCATCTGGGTCGCCGGGGACACCGGGCTCGTCTACAGCCTGGCCAACGAGCAGTGGCGGACCGACAACGCTCGGCTGCACTGGCTGGGCAAGCCGCTCTCCGACGACGTCGAGCTGTACCACGAAGACGACGAGGGCTTCCGCGTCGGCGCGGGGCTGTCGGCGAACGAGAAGTGGCTGGTGCTCTCGACCCGCGATCACGAGACCAGCGAAGTGCGGTTGATTTCCGCCGCCGATCCGCTGGCAGAGCCGCTGCTTGTGAAGCCGCGCGAGAAGGGCGTCGAGTACGAGGTCGATGAACGCGACGGCACGCTCTTCGTACTCGCCAACGACACGCACGAGAACTTCCGCCTCGCCACCGCGCCGCTGTCGGCGCCGGCTGAATGGACCACGCTGATCGAGGGATCGGATGCGTTCTACCTGACCGGGTTCGACCTGTTCCGCGACTTCTACGTCGTCGAGGGGCGGCAGGCGGGGCTCGATACGATCGAGGTGCGCTATTACGACGATCCCGCGCGGGTCGAGCCGATCGCCTTTCCGGAGGACAGTTACTCGGCCGGCCTCGGCGACAATCCCGAATGGGCGATGGACAAGCTTCGGGTCGGCTACGAATCGATGGTCAGCCCGTCGAGCGTGTTCGACTACCACGTCGCCGAACGGCGGCTCGAGCTGCTCAAGGTGCAGGAAGTGCCCTCGGGCTATGACGCCTCGCTGTATGCGACCGAGCGGCTGCACATCGCCGCGCGCGACGGGACCGATATCCCGGTGTCGATCATGTACCGCAAGGACCGCCAGCAGCCGGGGCCGCTGCACCTCTACGGCTACGGCGCCTACGGCATTGCCATCCCGCCGGGCTTCTCGACCACGCGGCTGAGCCTGGTCGACCGCGGCTTCGCTTACGCCATCGCGCACATCCGCGGTGGGGACGACCTGGGGCGCGCCTGGTACAAGGCGGGCAAGCTCCAAGCCCGCACCAACGCGTTCAACGACTTCGTCGATGTCGCCAAGGGGCTGGTCGCGAAGGGCTATACCGAGGCGGGGCGCATCTCGATCTCGGGCGGGTCGGCGGGCGGTGAGCTGATGGGCGCGGTGATCAACTCCGATCCCGCGCTGTGGGGCGCGGTGGTGGCGCACGTGCCGTTCGTCGACGTGCTGGCGACCATGCTCGACGCCTCGCTGCCGCTGACCCCCGGCGAATGGCCCGAATGGGGCAACCCGATCGAGGACCGCGCGGCGTTCGAGCTGATCCAGAGCTATTCGCCCTACGACCAGGTCAAGCGCCAGGCCTACCCGCCGCTGCTGGTCACTGCCGGGCTCAACGATCCGCGCGTGACCTACTGGGAGCCCGCCAAGTGGGTCGCCCGCCTGCGCGAGCTCAAGACCGACGACAACGTGCTGCTCTTGAAGACCAACATGGGCGCGGGCCACGGCGGCAAGTCGGGGCGGTTCGAGAGCTTGCGCGAGACGGCCGAGGAATTCGCCTTCATCCTGTGGCAGTTCGGGCTGTGATCAAGAATGTTGTCTTCGATATCGGCAATGTCCTCGTGCGGTGGGACTCGCTCGGCATCGTCGAGGCGGCGTTCGGGTTGTCGGGGGAGGAGGCGAAGGCGCGCCGCCACGCGCTGTTCGGCGAGACCGACATCTGGCGCGCGCTCAACCGCGGCGAGCATACCGAGGCGGGCGCCAAGGCGGCTTACGTGGCGGCGGGGTTGCTGACCGCCCAGGAGGCTGAGGCGATGTTTGCCGCGCTATACGACAGCTTGCACCTGCTCGAGGACACGCCGCCGCTGATGGAGCGGCTGAAGGCTGCCGGCTACCGTATCTTCGCGTTGACCGACAACGTGCGCGAAATCGTCGCGCACCTCGAAGGCACGCACGACTGGTGGGCGCATTTCGAGCGCGTCACCAACTCGGCCGAGGTCGGCGTGCTAAAGCCCGACCCGCGCATCTATGCGCACCTCATCGAGACCAATGGTCTGAACCCCGAGGAGACGGTGTTCTTCGATGACATGCCCGGCAACGTCGCCGGCGCACGTGCGGCGGGGATGCACGCGTTCGTGTTCACCGACGCCGCGCAGGCCGAGCGGGACTTGGCGTCGCTGGGGGTCGAGCTGTGCTAATCCTCCCCGTTGCCAAGCAATGGGGAGGGGGACCGCACGCAGTGCGGTGGAGGGGTGAGCAGTCTCGGGTTAACC
>JAEWKG010000192.1 GCA_023386135.1 Pseudomonadota bacterium
GCGTGTAGGGGTGCCTTACGCGGCGCGCAACGGGTTGTCATTTCGCCCGGCAATCGCCATTGAGCCCCCGAGCAGCGCAAGGCCCGCCCAGCCGATGACCATACCCCACCCGTTTTACGCCGCGGACGGCGACAAGCTCCGCGAGGAATGCGGCGTATTCGGCGCCATCGGTGCGCAGGATGCCTCGGCCATCACCGCGCTCGGACTCCACGCTTTGCAACACCGCGGGCAGGAAGCCGCCGGCATTACGAGCTTCGACGGGCAGGAGTTCTACTCGCGGCGCGGCACCGGCCACGTGGCGGAGAACTTCTCGACCTCGAACGCCATCGCCGAACTCCCCGGCATCATGGCGGCAGGGCATGTGCGCTACTCGACCACCGGCGGCTCGGGCCTGCGCAACGTGCAGCCGCTCTATGCCGACCTCGCCGCGGGCGGTTTCGCGGTGGCGCACAACGGCAACATCTCGAACGCGCGCACCTTGCGCGACGAACTGGTGCGCAAGGGCGCGATCTTCCAGTCGACATCCGACACCGAGGTGATCATCCACCTCGTCGCGACCAGCCGCTATCCGACCACCATCGACCGCCTGATCGATGCCTTGCGGCTAGTCGAAGGCGCCTACTCGCTGATCGTGATGACGCCCGAGGGCATGATCGCCTGCCGCGATCCACTCGGCATCCGCCCGCTGGTGATGGGCAAGCTCGGCGACGCGACGGTGTTCGCCAGCGAAACGGTCGCGTTCGATGTGATCGGCGCCGACTTCGTCCGCCAGGTCGAGCCGGGCGAGATCGTGCGGGTCGATTTCGACGGCAAGCTCACCACGATGCGCCCGTTCGGCGACGTGCGCCCGCGCCCGTGCATCTTCGAGCACGTCTATTTCAGCCGCCCCGATTCGATTTTCGACGGGCGCAGCGTGTACGAGGCGCGCAAATCGATCGGCCGCGAGCTTGCGCTCGAGGCGCCGGTCGAGGCGGACCTGGTGGTGCCCGTGCCCGACAGCGGGGTGCCGGCGGCGATCGGTTACGCGCAGGCTTCGGGCGTGCCGTTCGAGCTCGGCATCATCCGTTCGCACTACGTCGGGCGGACTTTCATCCAGCCGGGTGACAGCGCCCGCCATTCGAGCGTCAAGCGCAAGCACAACGCCAACCGCGGCCTGGTCGAAGGCAAGCGCATCGTCCTGATCGACGATTCGATCGTCCGCGGCACGACCTCGATGAAGATCGTCGAGATGATGCGCGATGCAGGCGCCACCGAAGTGCACTTCCGCGTCGCCAGCCCGCCGACGGCGCACTCGTGCTTCTACGGCGTCGACACGCCCGAGCGTTCGAAGCTGCTCGCCGCGCGCATGGACGTCGAGCCGATGCGCGAATTCATCAAGGCCGACAGCCTTGCCTTCATCTCAATCGACGGACTCTATCGCGCGGTCGCCGAGCAAGCGCGCGATCCGCTGCGCCCGCAATACTGCGATGCCTGCTTCACCGGCGAATACCCTACCTCGCTGACCGACCTCGCCCAGCGCGAAGCGGGCGATGCGCAGCTGCCCTTCCCCATTCACAAGGTTGCCTGAATGAGTTCCGACAAGCCGCTTGCCGGGCGCATTGCGCTCGTCACGGGCGCGAGCAAAGGGATCGGCGCCGCCACCGCGCGCGCGCTGGCCGAAGCGGGAGCGCACGTCGTGCTGACCGCGCGCGACGTGAAGGCGCTGGAAGCAGTCGAGGACGCAATCGACCAGGCCGGCGGCACCGCGACGATCGCGCCGCTCGACTTGCAGGAGCCAGACGGCGTCTCGCGCCTCGCCGCCGCGGTCGCGCAGCGGTGGGACAGGCTCGACGTCCTGGTCATCAATGCGGCCTTCCTGCCGCAGCTTACCCCGATCACGCAGGTCGAGCCCAAGCAACTGGGACAGGCGCTCACGGTCAATGTGCTCGCGACCCAAGCGCTGCTCGCCGCGTTCGACCCGTTGCTCAAGCGCGCGGAGCACGCGCGCGTTATTGGGCTCACCAGCTCGGTCGGCACCGCGCCGCGTGCGTATTGGGGCGCCTACGGCGCGAGCAAGGCGGCGTTCGAAGTGCTGCTCGACTGCTACGCGTCGGAAATCGAAAAGCTTGGTGACACGCGGGTCGCCATCCTCGATCCCGGCGCCACTCGCACCGCGATGCGCGCGCGCGCCTATCCGGGTGAGGACCCGGCCAGCGTCAAGGCGCCGGAGACGGTCGCGGATCGGATTGTCGCGCTGGTGCAGGACGACTTCCCGACCCGTCACCGTGAACGGATCGGCTAGACCGGTTAACCATTTCCGCAAGCGAAGCGGAAACTAGGCCAAGGCACAACTTGCAAAGCCTGCCCGCACACCGCGCGGCAAGGCTGGTAATTGGCACGTGCACAAGGGTTTGGCCCCCATGATCCACACGCAGGACCGCTATTCGCTCGCAGCGCAGGAAGACCGCTGTTCGCCCCGCACCCGGCTGAGCATCCCGGCGCAGCTGCGCGCATCGGGTGGGCGTCCGTTCCGCACGGTGGTGCACGACCTCTCGATCTCGGGCTTCTCCGCCGCGGCCATCAACCGCATGCACGTGGGCCAGCTGTGCTGGCTGACGCTGCCGGGCCTCGAATCGCTGCAGGCGGAAGTCGTGTGGTGGGACAACTCGATCGCCGGCTGTGCCTTTGCCGAGCTGCTGAGCCCGATCGTGCACGACAACATCATCGCCCGCTACACCAGCGGCGGAGTGTTCCGCCCGCTAGCTTGAGCCTAACGGGTCGCGCTCGCAGCAATGACCTTGTCGAGCAGCGCGCGGCGGGCCGCCGATAGCGGCTTGCCGGTCGCACTCGGCCAGCTCGAGACGATCGCGATCACCAGCCGCCGGTCAGGCACGATGGTGATCGACTGCCCGAAGATGCCCTGCGCGCCGAAGCTAGCGCCGGGATAGGTCCACCACTGATAGCCGTAGCCATACCCGTCGCCGAAATCGACCTGCGGCGCGCCGGCACTAGTGAACCATCCGGCGGGGACCGACGGCTGCCCGCCCTCGAGCGCGAACTGGCCCATCCGGGCGTAGTCGGACAAGCGGATCGACAGGCAGCAACCACCGATGTTGCCGCCGGTGAGATCGCTCATCCAGAACAGCGGGCCGGCGAAACCTGCTGGGTCGACGATCTTCTTCTTGGCGTAGGCAGCGAGCGACTGTCCGGTAGCGGCCGCGACCAGATCGCCGAGCAAATTGGTCTCCAGCGTCTTGTAGACCCACTTCTGCCCCTTGGGCGCCTCGCGGGTCAGCGTCTTGGCATACGTGATCGCCTGGCTCTCGCCCGCGACGGGCGCGATCTGCAGCATCCTGGCGACGTCGCTGTTGGGATCGGTGTAGTCCTCGTTCCACTTCACGCCCGAGGTCATCGTGGCGAGCTGTTCGACCGTCACGCCGTCGTAGGCGGTGCCGGCGAGCTTGGGCAGGTACTTGGTGACGGGATCGTCCATGCTGGCGATGAAGCCGTCCTTCACCGCCGCGCCGAGCAGCGTCGACGTGAAGCTCTTGGCGACCGAAAAGCTGGTCCAGCGGCCTTCGGGACCAAAGCCGAGACCGTACTTCTCGTAGCGCACGCGTCCGTCCTGCAGCACCATGATCCCGGCGGCATCCGAACTGGCGAGATAGGCGTCGAGCGCCTGGTTGGTCCCAGCGTCGAACGGCGTTCCTGCGGCCAGCTTGCGCGGCGTGGGCGACGGCGCGACCTCGATGCCCGCGAAGAAATCCTCCATCCGCCGGAAACGGTCAGAGCGGGTGGCGTCGTCCCAGAACAACACCTGCTGATCCTGCAGCGAGATCTGCGACTTCGGCTGGGTCAGCCGGACGCCGTCCGTGGCAGGAACGGTCGCGCACGCACCGAGCGCGGCCGCGAGCAGGAGAGGAGCAAACCGCCGCATCGTCATTCCTTCACTAGCGTGACCTGGTGGACGTCGATCCCGCGCCCGCGGAACCCGCCCTCGCAATACATCAGGTAATAGCGCCACAGCCGCACAAAGCGGTCGTCGAACCCGGCCGGCAACCGTCCTTCGGCGGCGGCGGCATCGAAATTCTCGCGCCACAGCCGCAGCGTCTCGGCGTAATCCCCACCGAAGTCGGTCTGATCCTGCCACGACAGCCCGCGCGCTTCGGCGAGACGGCGGAACTCGCTGGTGCGAATGAGCAGGCCGCCGGGGAACACGTATGCCTGGATGAAATCGGCGCTCGCGGCGTAGGCGTCGAACAGCTCGTCCTTCATCGAGATGAACTGGATCGCCGCCCGGCCGCCGGGCTTCAGGTTGCGCGCGACGCAATCCATGAACGTCGGCCAGTATTCGCGGCCCAGCGCCTCGACCATCTCGACGCTGACGATCGCGTCGTACTGTCCGTGGGTGTCGCGGTAGTCCTGCTTGAGGAAGCGGGGCGGAACGCCGGTGGCATCCTTGGCGCGGCAGAACGCGAGCTGCTCGTCGGACAGACTAATCGCATCGACAGCCGCGCCCATGCCCGCCGCGGCATGCGCGAGCATGCCCCAGCCGCAACCGATCTCGAGCAGCGAATCCGCCTCGTCCGCGCGCACCCGGTTGAGCATCGCGGTGACCTTGGTCAGCTGCCCGTAGTCGAGGGTGTTCAGGTGCTGTTCGGCCCGCGAAGGCCCCTGTTCGGCGCCGAACAAAGCGCTCGAATAGCACATCGATTGGCCGAGCCAGGTGGCGTAGAAGTCGTTGCCGAGATCGTAATGCGCGTGGATGTTGCGCTGCGCCCCGGCGTGGGTGTTGCGGTTGAGCCAGTGCGCGAACTTGGCGGCCAGCCGGAACGGCCCGCGTGCCCGCGCCGTCGCCCCCAGCGTCTCGCCGTTGGCCATGAATAGCGCGAACAGCGGCACCGGATCGGGGCTGCTCCACTCGCCTGCCTCCCAAGCCTGATACCAACCGATCGAGCCATTGGTGGCGAGGCGGATCAGCGCGCGCCAGTCATGGATCTCCACCTCGGCATCAAAGCCCGGCCGGCGTCCGCCAAGGCGACGGGTGCTACCATCGGGCAAGCGCCCGGTGATCGAGCCGGTGGCAAGGCCGGCGTCAATGCGGTCGAGCACTTTGTGAAAGCCCGGCGCGAATGCCCGCGCGACAACGCCCGGGCTGCGTTCGAAGCGCGCGCCCGCCGACAGCAGGGTCTTCCCCCGGCCTAGCCCCTCAGCCCTCATGCGCCCGCCTATGAACCCGTTGATTGTCCCGGGCAACTAGCCCTTGCTGCGCCGATAAGCGGAGAGCGCTCGCTCGCGCGCCTCGCGGTGGCCGATGATCTTGGCGGGGTAGTTTCCGCGCACTTCATCGGGGGGATCGTGAATATGCTTGTCGGGCAAATGCGCCAACCCCGGCACGTATTCGCGGATGTATTCGGCGGCGGCGAACTTCTCGCTCTGCGTGAGCGGCGCCATGATGCGCACGAACATGTTGCTGTCGACGCCGGTGCCGGCGACCCACTGCCAGTTGACCGCGTTGTTGCCGTAGTCGGCATCAACCAGGCAGTCCCAGAACCACCGCTCGCCTTCGCGCCAGTCGATCAGCAGATGCTTCACGAGGAAGCTCGCGGCGATCATCCGCACACGGTTGTGCATCCACCCGGTCTGCCACAACTGGCGCATCCCCGCGTCGACAATGGGGTACCCGGTCTGCCCCCGCTGCCAAGCCGCCAGATCGCGCTCTGCTGCCGCACCGGTGCGCCACAGGCCGTCGTAGCCGTCGCGGTAGCTGCGCGTCGCGTAGTCGGGAAATTGGTCGATCACGTTCTGTGCGTAGTCGCGCCAAATGAGCTCTCCGGCAAACGTCTTCCAACCGGCGGAGCGGCTGGCGAACAGGCGATGCCACACTTGGGCCGGCGACAGTTCGCCCCAATGCAAGTGCGGCGAAAGGCGAGACGAGCGGTCCTCCGAGGGCAGGTTGCGGCCCTCACCGTAACCGGCGATGGCTTCTGCCCATTCCTCAAGCCGCGCGTCAGCTGCACGCTCGCCCACCTGCCAGAATTTCGCGATGCCGCCGGACCAGTCCGGCTTGGTCGGTAGCAGTTGCCAATCGGTCAACCGGTCGCTCTCCGGCATCGTGTCCTGAGCGGCGAGGTTCCTGGGTGGCGGCAGCGGATCGTGAGGCGGCATCTGCGCCGAGAGCGCGCGGGCGAACGGCGTGTAAATCTTGTACGGCCCGCCCGATCCAGTGCGCAGGCTTCCGGGCGGAAGCAGGTAGTTTCCGTCGTACAGGACGAGATCGAGCTCTTCGGCGAGCGCGGCCTCCGCCTTTTTCCACCACGGTTCGTAGTGGCGGATAGCGTGCACTTCCGAAGCGCCGACTCCCTTCGCCAGCCGCGCGATCTCCCGCACCGCATCGCCGCGGCGCAGCACCAATGGCGCGCCAAGCTTTGCGAGGTCGCGCCCCAGGCTCTCGAGCGAATGGTGCAGCCACCACCTCGACGCTCCGCCGAGCGCATGATCGCCCGCGGCAGCATCGTCGAGCACGTAGACCGGGACGACCGGCCCGGCCTCCGCCGCCGCCAACAGCGCGGGCTGATCCGCCAGCCGGAGGTCGCGGCGAAACCAGACAATGCGCGGTGCGGTCATCCCGACTGGAACCCGGAGCCGCCAGTGCCGGTTCCCCGCCTATGCCCGCAACCGACCATGTCACGCCGTCCGAGCCGCCGCTTCCGGCCGAGACCGTCCGGCTCCCCGCGCGCGGCTTCACGATCGACCGGGGAAAGGCGCTGATCGCGGCGGCGGTGCTGTGGGCCGGGTTCGCACTGATGGTCTGGCTCGTGCTCAGCGGGCGCAGTCACGGTTTCGACCGCTGGGGCCTTCTGCTCGGCCGAACCGCCGACACCATGGGCCTGCGCGGACCGAGCCTGGTGACCGAGACGGTGCGAGACGTGACCTCGCTCGGCGGGGTGGCCTTGCGCAACCTGTTCGCGATCGGCGCGGTTGTCGCGCTGCTGTTCCTCCGGCTGCGCCGCGAGGCTCTGCTGTTCGCGGCGACGATCGTCACCGGCTGGCTGGTCAACAGCGGGATCAAGACGCTGGTCGGCCGGCCCCGCCCAACCATCGTGACTCACCTGACCGATGCCGGCGGAGCGAGCTTTCCGAGCGGGCACAGCTTCAATTCGGCGGTGGTATACATCGCGATGGCGCTCGCGTTCGCCTCGATGAGCGCGCGGCACTCGGTGCGCTACACCATCGTCGGCAGCGCGATGGTGCTGTCGGCGCTGATCGCGTGGAGCCGGGTGATGCTCGGCGTGCATTTCCCCAGCGACGTCACCGCCGGCTGGCTCGGCGGCGCCGGTTGGGCGTTTCTCGCGGCGGCGCTGCTCTACAAGCCTGCGAGGGCGGCGGCGGACAGTCCGGCGGCCGAGAAACTGGACCCGGTTGCCCACTAGGCGATTCGCGCCAGGCGGCCTGCCTGTTGGACCTGTCACACTTGTCACGGTGTCCAGGGCATAAATGTCGCCTTGGCCCGAAAGGCGTCGTCTTGCGCGTAAAACTGTCGCCTTGCGCCGGCCGGGCGTCGCTTTGCGTGCGGGAGATGTCGCCTTGGCTGCGGCTGGCGGAGTGCACGGGATTGCTCATCCCCAAGGGCATGCCACGCCGCGCCCCGTGTAGGACAGCGGTTTCAGCCGGTCAGCGTGGGTCGGCAGCGCCCGGTTCGCCCTGCCCCGGCGGACGGGTGCTGACCGGATCGGCGGCGTTGTCGCCCACCGTCCAGCTCTGCCCCTTGCCGAGCAGCTTGGCGAGGTTGGCGTCCTTCCCCGCGCTCGACTTGGCGCGCTCCTCGGCGACCGCCGCCTCGAAGGTCGGGCGCGGATCGTCGTAGAGCACGCCCAAGGCCATCGGGAACGGCCCGAACGGCATCTCGACCAGCATGTGCGCGATCGAGCGGTTGGTGACGTCGTGGACGATCACATCGGCCGACTGCCAGTCGCCGTCGGTCACCGAGACGACCTTGAGTCGCAGCGCCTCCCGGTCGAGAGCGATGCCCTGCGTGCCGCCCGCGAACAGCATCGGCTGGCCGTGCTCGAGCCAGAGCTGCCGGTCCTCCGCACCCTTGGGCTGAGCAAAGTCGTCGAACACGTCCTTGTTGTAGACGACGCAGTTCTGGAAGATCTCGATGAACGCCGCGCCCTGGTGCGCATGCGCGGCCTTGAGCACCTCGGGCAGGTTCTTCGACACGTCGAATCCGCGCCCGACGAACCGCGCCCCCGCGCCCAGCGCGAAAGCCGCCGGCCGCGCCGGGTGGTCGTAGCTGCCGAGCGGGGTCGACGGGCTCTTGGTCCCTTCGCGGCTGGTCGGCGAGTATTGGCCCTTGGTGAGGCCGTAGATCTCGTTGTTGAACAGCATGATCTGCATGTTCACGTTGCGCCGGAGCACGTGCATCAGGTGGTTGCCGCCGATGCTCAGGCCGTCGCCGTCACCGGTCACCAGCCAGATATCAAGATCGGGATTGGCCAGCTTCACCCCCGTCGCCACCGCCGGCGCGCGGCCGTGGATGGTGTGGAAGCCGTAGCTCTCCATGTAGTACGGGAAGCGGCTCGAGCAGCCGATGCCGCTGATGAACACCGTGTTCGCCGGGTCCGCCCCGAGCTGCGGCAGCGTGCGCTGCACCGCCTTCAGGATCGCATAGTCGCCGCACCCCGGGCACCAGCGGACCTCCTGGTCGGTCTCCCAGTCCTTGAGCGTGGTCTGGATGGGGGTCATGTCGTTCATGATTTACCTCGTCGTCCCAGCGAAAGCTGGGATCTCGTGCCGGAAGCGCCGCGTTAGAGGCGTGCGATCCCAGCTTTCGCTGGGATGACGGATAGCGGAAAGCCTCACTTGTCGTACTCGCTCTGCGGCGACTTGAATTGGGGGCGGAGCGAGCCGTCATCGTGGCCGCTTTCGGGCTCGGGCAGCTGCGCGGGATTGGCGGCGATCTCGCCGCCTTCGTTGCCGTCGATCCCGTCGAAGTACTTGCCGATCGCGGCTTCCAGCTCGGAGATCGCGAAGGGCTGGCCGCTGGTCTTGGTCAGCGGTTTCGCATCGACGAGGAACTGGTCGCGCAGCACGGTCTTGAAC
>JAEWKG010000197.1 GCA_023386135.1 Pseudomonadota bacterium
CCCTTGCCGGCGACGAGGACGATGTCCCCCGCCTGCGCCAGCGCGACCGCCGCGGCGATCGCCGCGCGCCGGTCGCCGATCTCGCGCGCGCCCAAGGCGCCCTCGAGCACCTGGGCCCGGATCGCCGCCGCATCCTCGCCGCGCGGATTGTCGTCGGTGACGATCACCACGTCGGCGCGCTCGGCCGCGACGCGGCCCATCTCGGCGCGCTTGCCGCTGTCGCGGTCGCCGCCGGCGCCGCACACCACGATCAGACGCCCGCGCGGGGTATCGGAGACATGCGGCCGGAGCGCGGCAATCGCCGCCTCCAGCGCGTCGGGCGTATGCGCATAGTCGACATAGACCGGCGCGCCCGCGCGGTTGAGCGCGGCGCGCTCGAGCCGGCCGCGCACCGGCTGCAACCGGGATAGCCCGTCGAACGTCGCCGCGGCATCGCCGCCGGTCGCAATCACCAACCCGGCCGAGACCAGCGCGTTGGCCGCCTGGTACGCGCCGATCAGCGGCAGGTTGACCTTGCGCACCGTGCCGCCGTGTTCGATCTGGAGTTCCTGCCCCAGCGAGCCGGGGATGCGGGCGACGAGGCGGATATCTTCCCCCTCGTCGCCCACGGTAAGCACGCGCAGTCCCCTCTTGCGCGCGTGCTCGATGGCACGGCCGGCCCATCCATCGCCGCCGTGCCAGATCACTGCCGTTCCGTCCGAAGCCACGACCTCATCGAACAGCCGCATCTTGGCGGCGAAGTAGTCGTCCATGTCGGCGTGGTAATCGAGATGGTCTCGCGAGAGGTTTGTGAATGCCCCCGCCGCCACCCGCAGCCCTTCGTTGCGAAACTGGCTGAGGCCATGGCTCGAGGCTTCGTAGGCGACATGGCTAACGCCCTCGCGCGCAAGCCCGCTCATGTTGGCGAGGAACGTAACGATGTCGGGCGTGGTCAGCCCGGTCGAAACGCTCTCGTCGGGCGTGGTCACCCCGAGCGTGCCGATCGAGGCGGCACTGATCCCCGCCATCCTCCACAACTGACGGGTCATCTCGACGGTCGAGGTCTTGCCGTTGGTCCCGGTGACCGCGATGATCGTCTCGGGCACCGGCGTGAAGAAGCGCGCCGCAAGCCGGGCGAAGGCGCGGCGCGGCTCGGCATCGGCGATATGCGCCGCGCCTTCGACCCGTGCCTCGGGCCGTGCGACCACCGCGATCGTCCCGCCCGCAACCGCGGCGGCGATGAAGTCCTCGCCGTTGACCTTCGCGCCCTGGAACGCGCCGAACACCGTGCCCGGCGCGACCTTGCGGTGGTCGATGGCGAACCCGGTGACCGTCTCCTCCGCCGCCGCGCCAACATCGTAACCCGCCTCGGCGGCAATCCTGCCGAGCTTCACTTCGCCTTGTCCTCGGGCACCAGGGCGGCAAGGTCGGACAGGTCGACATCGCGCGTGGCATCGGGCGGCACGCCGAGGATGGGGCCGATCCGCGGCACCAGCCGGCCGACGATCGGCGCGGCGTTCCACGCGGCGGTGCGCTGGAAGCTGGAGGCCAGCGTGCCCTGTGGCTCGTCGAGCATCGCGATCACCACGTAGCGCGGGCGGTCCATCGGGAAGGCGGAAGCGAAGGTCGCGATGATTGACTTCTTGCGATAGCCGCCGACGCCCGGCTTTTCCGCCGAGCCGGTCTTGCCGCCCACGCGGAAGCCCGGCGCGTTGGCCTTGCGCCCGGTGCCGTAGAGCGAGATCATCCGCAGCAGCTGGCGCATGCGGGCGCTGGTGGCGGGCTTGAACACCTGCTCGCCCTTGGCGGCGTGACCCGGCACCACCTTGCGCAAGGTGGCGGGCCGCCAGACGCCGCCGTTGACCAGCGCGGCGTACGCGCTCGCCAGGTGCAGCGGTGTCACCGAAATGCCGTGGCCGAAACCGATCGTCATGGTGCGCAGGCGCGGCCAGTCCTCATGCCAGATCGGGAAGCCGCGGGCCGGCAGCTCGATCTGGGCGCGCTCGTTGAAGTGCAGCCGCTTCAACGCTTGCCGGAAGCGCGCCGCGCCCAGCTCATCGGCGATCTGCGCCGAGACGATGTTCGACGAGTGGATCAGGGTCTCGGGCACGTTGAGCGAGGGCCCGAGGTTCTCGTCATCGTGGATAGTGAAGCCGGCGATATGGAGCTGTGCAGCGGGATAGCGGCGGCCGAGGTTGGTCAGCGTGCCCGCGTCCATTGCGGCGGCGACCGTGATCGGCTTGAAGGTCGAACCTAGCTCGTAAACCTGGTTGGTCACCCGGTTGAACATCGCCTTGGTGCCGTCCTCGTCGATCCGGTTGGGATCGAATTCCGGGAGGCTCGCCATGGCCAGCACTTCACCGGTGTCGACGTCGAGCACGATGCCCGCCGCGCCCATCGCGTTGACCGAGCGCATGCCGCGGTTGAGCTCGTCTTCCAGCGCACCTTGCACCCGCACGTCGATCGACAGCGGCACCGACTGCATGCGGGTGGCGGGATCGCGCAACTGGTCGTCGAGCACCGCTTCCATCCCCAACCGGCCGTGCCCGTCCGAGCCGACGTACCCGAGCACGTGCGCGGCCATCGAGCCTTGCGGGTAGTGGCGGTCGGTCTCCTGGGGCAGTTCCAGCCCGAGCTCGCCGATCGCCTGCACGCGGTTGGCCTCTTCGGGCAGCACCCGGCGGCGCAAGTACCCGGCCTTGCCATTGGCGAGCCGCTTGGCGAGCTGGAATTCGTCGATGTCGGGGAAGATCGCCTTCAGCTCGAGCGCGACTTCCTTGGGACTTTTCACCAGCGCGCTGCCGCCGCCGAGCGCGGTCGGGTTGAACCACAGCGCGAACGCCGGGAACGCGCGGGCGAGCGGCTGGCCGTTGCGGTCGGTGATCTCGCCGCGCGGGGGCAGCAGAGCCTCTTCGAACGAGGTCGGGTTATGCTCGGCGTCGGTCAGCCCGAGGTAGCCGATGCGCAGGATCGCCAGCGCGGCGAGGAACGCGAACGCGGCGGCGACCAGCAGGACCCGCAGCCGCGCCACGGTGAGCGAGCGCTGACGAATGGTCACCAGCTGGACGCGGCCCGAGTAGATCGCGGTGCTGAAGGTCAGCGCGTTCATTGCGCGGCCTCAGTGAGGAAGTCGCCGCCGTTGGCGAGCTTGTCGGCGAGGTTCTGGTCCTCGGTCTGCTGCTTCACCGGCTTGCCCGTGATCGGCGAGACCATCTCTGGCAGCTTCATCTCGCGCTGGTCGTCGGCGGCGCGGGCGACGCGGATCGGCGACGGCGCACCGACCGCGCGGGGCTCGCCCAGCGCGGCGAGCTGGCGCTCGCCTTCGAGGTACTGGTCGGCATTCGGCGCCTGATAACCGAAGTCGACCGCGTTCCATTCGGACAGCTGCTGCTGGCTGGCGCGGGTCTCGAACTCGGTTTCGAGCAGGACCTTCTCGCGCTGCAGCGAGACGATCTTGCGCTCGGCGAGCCGCACTTCGCTGCGCACCGAATTGACCTTGAAGGTCAGCGCGACGAACGCCGCCGCGCAGATCGCGAGGGTGACCACCCAGCCCAACTGGCGGAGACGTGAGCCGGCCGCGATCATGCCGCTGCCCTCGCCGACGTGGCGGTCCGCACCGCATGGCGAAGCGTCGCCGAACGCGCGCGCGGGTTGCGGGCGAGCTCCGCCTCAGAAGGGCGAATGCCCTTGGATACGTGCGCAAAAGTCGCCGGCGTGCCGCCCGCTTGCGGCAGGTGGCGCGAGCCGGCGGCGGTGCCGGCGGCATCGCGCAGGAAGCGCTTGACGATGCGGTCTTCGAGGCTGTGGAAGCTGACCACCGCGAGCCGGCCGCCTTCGCCGAGCAGCGTCTCGGCGGCGCTCAGCCCTTCCTCAAGCTCGGCAAGCTCGGCGTTCACATGAATGCGAACGGCCTGGAAGCTGCGCGTCGCGGGATCCTTTGGCGCTCCGGCGCGGTAGCCCAATGCCTTGCGCACGACGCGGGCGAGGTCGCCGGTGGTGGCGAGCGGCCGGGCCGAGACGATCGCGCGGGCGACCCGGCGGCTCTGGCGTTCCTCGCCATACGCGTACAGACCGTCGGCGATCTCGCCTTCGTCGGCCTGGTTGAGGAAATCCGCCGCGCTCGGGCCCGACTGGCTCATGCGCATGTCGAGCGGGCCCTCGGCCGAAAACGCGAACCCGCGCCCGGCCTGGTCGAGCTGCATCGATGATACGCCGATGTCCATCACGATCCCGTCGACGCGCGCCAATCCCGACTCGGCGAGCGCGTTAACCATTTCGGAGAAGCGGCGCGGGTGGAGAACCAGCCGCGGGGGGTTTTCCGCAGCTTCGGGCCAGGATTTCGCGTTTTCGATCGCGTCGGGGTCGCGGTCGAAGGCGTGGACCGTGGCGCCCGCGCCCAGCAGCGCGCGCGAATAGCCGCCGGCGCCGAAGGTCGCGTCGACGATCACGTCGCCCGGCTGGGGCGCCAGCGCGGCAAGCACTTCGTCGAGCAGGACCGGGATGTGCGGGGCATCGGCCGGCGTCACTTGGACTTCGCCTCCGCCTGGAACTGCGCGCAGGCGGCCTTGGCGGCGGCCCAGTCGTCGCTCATCTTCATCAGCTCGGCGGGGTTCCAGATGGTGAAGCTGCGCCCCCCGCCCTGGAAGAACAGCGCGTCGTCGATCCCGCCCAGCATGCGCAGGTGGTCGGGGAGGACGAAGCGGCCGGAATCGTCGAACGGCACGCGGGCGAAGCCGAACAGCTGCGCCGCGCGGGTATCACGGTCGAATTCGGGACCGGAGCGGTCCTCCTCGCGGTCGAGCTGCGCTTCGAGCTCGTCCATCCGCGACAGGCCGAAGCCGACGAGGCAGGCGAACTTGGGGTGCTTGTCGAGGCACAGGACGCGGCCGTCGCTCGCATCCTTCACGGCGTTGCGGAACAGCGGCGGCAGGACGAAGCGGCCCTTGTCGCCGGCGGGCGAAAAGGCCTGTCCCGAAAAGCCGCTGAAAGCCGCAGCTGCCACTGGTCCCCTTCCCCGTTCGTGGCCCCTCGCGGGCCGCCCCGTGGACACAGCGATCCCGCTGCCGGCGGCGCGTGAGCGTCATCGGCTCGCATCAGGCTGGCCCGATGCGCGGCGTGGAACGGTGAATCCGATGGGATGCGGTATTAACTTTCTTCCCCTCGCGATGAAAGGGAAAAAAGCGGGATTTTACGGGATTGCGCGGTTAACCATTGAATTGCTGTGGATAGGCGGGTGGATTGAACAAGCGAACGACGCTTCTAGCTCTCCAAAATTTCGTTATCATACAGTGAGTTGAATCGGGACGGAGGCCGTCGCGCAGGACGTCCCGTGATTTCCCGTATTACTTGGCGAATGCTTGCCGGGTGAGCTCGCCGAACGCCCCGGAGGTTCCCCGATTCCTTTCCAGTACAGCGGCGTCGGCCACCGCCAGCACCCGCCCCTTGCCCACAGTGCAGCGCGCGATCACGCCCGACGCCTCGACATTGCACGACGCAGGAGCGCCCGGCGCGATTACCCGCCAATTCCCTCCCAGCCGCACCGGCAGCGCGGTGCCGGCGAACGGGATTGCCTGCTCGCCATCGGCTTGGCGGTCGTCGAAGGTAAGCTCCAGCCCCCAGCGGGTCAGGATCGGCGACAGCAGCGCCACGTCCTGCGGCCGCCGCTTGTCGCCCAAGGGGAACCGCGACTCTTCGGTCAGGAACGGGTCCGCGAACAGCAGCAAATGCCCGCCATCGCGTACCCAGGTGTCCAGGTCGACGTTCTCCTGCGGGCTCAGAGGCCGCGGCTGGGCCAGCAAAAGGGCCTTGAGCGGCCGCAACTGGGCCGCATCGAGCGTGTCGAGCGGCTCGAGGCGATATGTCTTCTCCAGCTCGGTCCGTATCCAGTGCTGTTCGGCGGCCTGATCGAGCGCTTCATTGACGCTCAAGCTCTCGGGCCAATAGATCGGCAGCGAGGTCATCAGCCCCAGCGCGGGCTTGGGCCCGGCGGGGCGCGAACCGCCCCACACCAGCGCCGCTCCGATCACCACCAGCACGGCCACGGCAAGCGCGGCCAGCCGAGTCCTACGGATTGCCATTGACGGTGGGCGAGTTCGGCATCCGCCGCGCGGTCGGCGTCGGCGTGGGTGCAGCGGGGAGGTCGGGCACCACCCCCGCATCGGCGAGCGGATCGTTGGCCGGCGCTGACGTCTCGGCCGGCGCGACGGTCGCCGCCGCTTCGGGCACCACCGCCTGGTCCGATTGCTTCGCGCGCTCCTCGATCACGTTGGCCAGGCCGACGATGAGGATGATGCCGAGCAGCAGCGAGGCGCCGACCTGCAGCCGCTGCATCGATTCTGCGCGCGTCCCGCCCAGCGGCACGGAGCGCGGTTCTTCGGTCTGCGGCTTGGAGGGGCGAAGCGCCATCGCCCTAAGCTAGGCGCTCGTGCCCGCCAGTCAATCGGCCGGCTTCGCCGAGAGCCAATCGAACACCGGCAGTTCCTTCGCCTGGAGCCATTCGGCGCTGTAGAGCGTGGAGAGATAGCGGAACCCGGTGTCGCACAGGATCGTCACCACCCGCGCCTCGGGGCCGAGCTCTTTGCCGAGTGCCACCGCGCCCGCGACGTTGATCCCCGACGACAGGCCGAGGCACAGTCCCTCCTCCGCCAGCAGCTGCGCGACCCACTCGAGGCCCTCCTCGTCGGATACGCGGAACTGGGTGTCGACCGGCGCACCTTCGAGGTTGCCGGTGATCCGGCCTTGCCCAATGCCCTCGGCGACCGAGTTGCCTTCCGCCTGCAACTCGCCCGTGGCGTAGTATGAATAGAGCGCCGCGCCGTGCGGATCGGTGAGCGCGATCGTGACGGTCTCGTCGTGGCTCTTGAGGCCCATGCCAACCCCCGCCAGCGTGCCGCCAGTGCCGACCGCGCAGGTGAAGCCGTCGACGCGGCCTTCCATCTGTTCCCAAATTTCCTCGGCGGTGGTCTCGATGTGCGCCTTGCGGTTGGCGGTGTTGTCGAACTGGTTGGCCCACACCGCGCCCGGCGTTTCCTCGGCGAGGCGGCGGCTGGTGTGGACGAAGTGATTGCAGTCCGAATACTTGGTCGGCGGCTCCAGCACGAGTTCGGCGCCGAGCGCGCGCAAGGTCGCCATCTTCTCCGCGCTCTGGTTGTCGGGCATGACGATGATCGTCTTGTAGCCCAATGCGTTGGCGACCAGCGCCAGGCCGATACCGGTGTTGCCCGCGGTCCCCTCGACGATCGTGCCACCGGGCTTCAGTTCCCCCGCGGCTTCCGCATCGCGCACGATGCCGAGCGCCGCGCGGTCCTTCACGCTGCCGCCGGGGTTCAGGAATTCGCACTTGCCCCAGATCTCGCACCCGGCCGCCGCGCTGGGGCCCTTGAGGAGAACGAGCGGGGTGTGGCCGATGAGGTCGAGCGTGCTCTGGCGCACGGGATCAGAAGTCATGCGGCGAAAGCTAGGAACCGCGGCCGCGAGCGGCAACGCAGTTCCGTTTGGGTAGCGGCTAGTCTTCCTGCGCGATCGTCACCTTGAGGCCGTCGAGATCGGCGGTGAATGGCACCTGGCACCCGAGGCGCGAGTTCCCGTTCCGGTGATCGGAGGATTCGAGGAGGTCGTCCTCGTCCTCGCTCATCGCCGGCAGGCGGTCCTTG
>JAEWKG010000234.1 GCA_023386135.1 Pseudomonadota bacterium
GCGCGTGGCCGATCGCGACGAAGGCTCCGTCGCAGTGGAAGTCGCTAAGCGCGCCGGACTGCGCATCCTTGAGCACCAGGTGGGTGAGGCCGCCCGCTGCCGGATCGCCTTCGAACCGCTCGACCACCTGGTTCCACAGCACCTTGATCTTAGGGTGCTTGAACAGCCGGTCCTGAAGGATCTTCTCCGCGCGCAGGTCGCCGCGGCGGTGGACCAGGGTGACGTCGTCGGAGTGGTTGGTGAGGTAGAGCGCTTCCTCCACCGCCGTATTGCCGCCGCCGATCACCGCGACCTTCTTGCCGCGGTAGAAAAACCCGTCGCAGGTTGCGCAGGCGGACACGCCCTTGCCGCCCAGCTCCATCTCGCCCGGCACGCCGAGCCACTTGGCCTGCGCACCGGTGGCGATCACCAGCGTGTCGCCTTCGTACACGTCGCCGCTGTCGCCGTAGGCGCGGAACGGCGAGCCATTACCGAGATCGACGCGGACGATCGTGTCCCACATCATCCGCGTGCCTACATGCTCGGCCTGGGCCTGCATCTCCTGCATCAGCCAAGGGCCCTGGATCACGTCGCGAAAGCCCGGGTAGTTCTCGACGTCGGTGGTGATGGTGAGCTGCCCGCCGGGCTGCAGCCCCTGCACCACGATCGGCTCCATCATCGCGCGCGCGCCGTAGATCGCCGCCGAAAGCCCCGCAGGGCCCGAGCCGATAATGAGCATGCGCGTCTTGTGGGTAGCCATGAATTCCTCCGTCAGAGGCGCGAGATAAGTGCGCGGCGGCCGATAATCGAGTCGGACCGCTGCGCTATCCCCGTCAGACGATGTATTTGGCGCGCAAGCGCTGGCGCAAGGCGTCGTCCACCCCAATTACGTCGCCGAGCCAGGCGTCCAGCGACCCGCTCTTGGCGCGCACCGTCTCGTGGAACCGCTCAAGGTAATCTTCGTGCACCTCGAGGTAGGCGCGGATCGAGGCTTCATCCATCTTGCGGCCGATGCTAGCCTCCATCTTCGGCACCGATTGCGCGCGAAGCACCGCCAGCGTCGGCGCGGCGTTCGTCAGCAGGTACTCCGTACGCTGGTCCTCCTCGGATACGCCGAGGATGTGGAACAGGAGCATCGCCGCGATCCCGGTGCGGTCCTTGCCGGCGAAGCAATGCACCAGGCTCGCGCCGTCGCGGTCCGCCAGCGCCGTGAGATAGCGCCCGAACATCGTGTGCATCGCCGGGTTCTCCGGCATGCGAGTGTAGACCGCCAGCATCCGGTCGCGCGCGAAGTCGACGAAGGTCACCTCCGAACCGATGTCCATGTGCGGCGGGCTGCTGGTGGTCTCGCCCGGATAGGCGATGACTTCGCCCTCCCAGCCTTCATGCCGGCGGCAGGGATTGGCCTCGCGTTCGGTGATACCGCGCAGGTCGATCACGGTGCGGATATCGAGTGCGCGCAGAGCTTCGAGGTCTTCGTCGGTCGCCTTGACGTGATGGCCCGACCGATACAGCAACCCCTTCCGCACCATTCCCCCGTCGGCCTGGTAGCCGCCGTAGTCGCGGAAGTTGTGGACGCCGGTGAGCGGGGGCTGGAAGGGGCTGGTCATCGCCTGCGCCCCTGCCAGCCGCGCTAATGCGAAGCAACCGGCTGCGGGTTGTGCGGCACCAGGATCATCGTGTTCCCCTCCACCCGCCACGAGGCGAGGCGCGACAGCAGGTTCATGCCGATGACGTTGGTCTTGCCGATGTTGGGCGCGATCACCGCGTCGAGGCCGCCGGCTTTCACGCTGCCGAAGCGCAAGCTCTCAATGGTGGTGAGCTGCGCGGCGACCGTGCCGTTGGCGGTGGCGATCCGGACCGGCACCCCGCCGGTGCGCGGCTTGAGGCCGGCCCTTTCGGCGAACGGCACCGAGACCGCGGTCAGCGTCGCGCCACTATCGACCAGGAACGGCGCGGAGACGCCGCCCACCGTGGCGGTGACCCAGAAGTGTCCGTCGGGCGCCATCGGCACGCGCGTTTCGCGGCCGGCGACGGTCTGCTCGGGCAGGCCGAGTTCTGGCACTGCAATGTCGATGCGCGGGTCGAAGCGCGAGATCTGCAGCATGATCACCACCAGGATCGCCGCCAACGCCATCGTGCTGATCGACGCCATCGCGCGGCCGAAGGCGCCGTAGCGGCGGGCGATCGCGGTGCCGATGATGCTGCCGAGCACCGCGCCGAGGGTCGCCACCAGCAGCCCCGAGCGGGGGATCTCGCGGATGATCTCGGCCGCCGATTGCCAGAGCGCGTGGAGGTCCATGGCCGCTTCCTACGCCAACCGAGCTTTCGCGGCCATGACTACGGCGCGCTGCGCGGGACTGTGGCGTCGGCGAGGATCAACGAGAAGCGCTCGTCGGCGTCGAGCCAGCGCTGCCGCGGGGTCCATCCGCCCGCGAGCAGCAGGGTGGTGCTGCTGCGACGGGAGAACTTGTGGCTGTTCTCGGTGTGGATGGTCTCGCCCTTCCGCAACATGAAGTTCCGCCCAGAGACTTCGAAGGCGATATCGCGCAGGGCCTCGAGGTGCATCTCGATGCGCGAGTATTCGTCGTTCCACCGCGCGACGTGGCGCAGCGCGTCCACAGGCAGCGTGCCCCCGAGTTCGCGGTTGATACGATATGCGAGGTTGAGATTGAAGCGCGCGGTCACGCCCGCGGCATCGTCGTAGGCCGCCTCGAGCACCGCCGGGTCCTTGACGAGATCCATGCCGATGAGGAGTTGGCTCCCAGCCCCAAGCGTCGCGCGCATCGTACGCAGCAGATCGACCGCAGTGCGCGCGACCATGTTGCCGATGGTCGAGCCGGGGAAGAACCCGAGCTTGGGCAGCGCGCTGACGTCGGGCGGCAACTCGACCTGGCGCATGAAGTCGGCCTCCACCGGATAGACCGGCAGGCCCGGGAACTTGGCCGCCAGCGTCTCGGCCGATGCGCGCAGGAAATCGCCCGCGATGTCGAGGGGCACATACGCTGCAGGCTCGATGCAACCCAGAAGCAGTGGCGTTTTAACCGAGCTTCCCGAGCCGAACTCGACCACCGCCCGTGCCGGTCCAATCAGCTCGCGGAAGTCCGCGCAGTGGTCGGTCAGGATCTCGGTCTCGGCGCGGGTCGGGTAGTATTCGGGGAGCTGGGTGATCTGCTCGAACAGCTCCGAGCCGGTGTCGTCATAGAACCAGCGCGCGGGAATCGCCTTCTGCGGTTCCGACAGGCCTTGGAGGACGTCTTCCCGGAACTTGGTGTCGATCCCGTCGTCGTCGAGCTCGACGAGGCTGAGCCCTTGCTCGGCGGCCATCAGGTGTCCTTTGCGAGGCGCAGGCCGGTGAACTGCCAGCGCTGATGCGGGTAGAAGAAATTGCGGTAGCTGCCGCGCGAATGGCCGCGCACCGTGGCGCAGCTGGCGCCGCGCAGAACCACCTGCCCGCTCATGAACTTGCCGTTGTACTCGCCCACCGCGCCTTGGGCCGCGGCGAAGCGGGGGTACGGCAGGTAGGCGGAGCGGGTGAACTGCCAGCAATCGCCGAACAGGTCCGTGCCGCCCGTCGGCAGCGGAGGTGCTGCGCCATCGAGCTGGTTGCCGGCCGCAGGATCGTGGGCCTGCGCGATGGCTTCCCATTCGAACTCGGTCGGCAGCCGCGCGCCGGCCCAGGCGGCGAATGCGTCGGCCTCGTAGAACGAGATATGCGTGACCGGCGCATCGGGATTGTGCTGCGTCCAGCCGGTGTGGGTGAAGTGCTCTTCGCCGCGCCAGTAGAGCGGCGCCGAGATGCCCTCCGTTTGCACCCAGGCCCAGCCATCGGACAGCCACAGGCTGACAGCCCGGTAGCCGCCATCGTCGATGAAGGCCTGCCATTCTCGGTTCGTGACCAGCCGGTCAGCGAGCGCAAACGGCTCAAGCAGGACGCGATGGCGCGGGCCCTCGTTGTCGAACGCGAAGCCGCTTCCGTCGTGACCGATCATCGCGATCCCGCCGGGATGATCGTGCCAGCCCAACTCCGCCGGTTCGGCGCTGGCCGCCCCGCGCTCGACTTGCCACATCGCGGGGCCGAGCGGGTTCCGGAACAGCGCGTGCTTGATGTCGGTCAGCAGCAGTTCCTGGTGCTGCTGCTCGTGCGCGATGCCGAGCTCGATCAGCGGCGCCAACTCGGGACGGTCGAGCAGCGGCTCCATCGCCTCGGTCACCTCCGCGCGCCAATCGAGGATTTCGCTCAACGATGGGCGCGACAGCATCCCCCGCCGCGGGCGCGGATGCCGC
>JAEWKG010000081.1 GCA_023386135.1 Pseudomonadota bacterium
TGCGCGGCGAGCGCGTCCGCATCCTCGAGCAGCGCGAGCGCATCGCCGACGGCGGGGGTCCATTCCTCCTCCCGCTGTTCAAGTTGCGCCTTGGGGCGCCAGCCCAACGCTGGACCGATCACGCGCCACAGCAGTAGCGCAATCGCTCCGACGGCGAGCGCGAGGAGGATCCATTGCAGGACCGGCCAACTCAGCCCCAAGGCGCGGCCGACCGGCGAGAGCGCTTCGCCAAGCCAACGCAAGAAAGACTCCAGCCAACCGGGCGGCTTCTGCGGGGGAGGGACTTTGACCGGGGCGAACTGGATCGCCTCGTCGGCGCGCACCGATTTCCATGCCTCTGCGGCTGTTTCGATGCGCCCCGTCCCCGTCTTCACATGGCAAGTGGTGACACGCCGCGCTGGCGCGCGCAACTAGCCGCGCGTGCGTTCCTGCCGGTATGTCCCGAGCATGCGCAATTCCTTGCAATGAAATGCAAGTTCCTCGAGCGCGCGATCGACCGCCGGCTCGCCCGGGGCGCCGATGATGTCGGCGTAGAACATCGTCGCCGAGAAGCTCGCGCCCGCCTGGTAGCTTTCGAGCTTGGTCATGTTGACCCCGTTGGTCGCGAACCCGCCCAGCGCCTTGTACAACGCGGCCGGAATGTTCTTCACTTCGAACACGAACGTCGTGATCGCTATTTCGCCGCTGTCCGGCGCCGAACGAAGCGCTTCATTGGCAAGCAAAAGAAAGCGCGTGGTGTTGTCGGCGGCGTCCTCGACATCGTTTTCGACGATCCTGAGGCCGTAAAGCTCAGCCGCCAGCGGCGGCGCGATGGCGGCGATTCCCGTCTCCCCGCGCTCGGCCACATGCGCCGCGGCGCCCGCGGTATCGGCGTAGCTCAGCGGCACGATTCCCCGCTCCCGCAAGAACTTGCGCGACTGGCCGAGCGCTTGAGGATGGCTGTAGGCGACCTCGAACGGACCTTCATTCACCGCCATAAGCGCATGATTGATGCGCAGAAAATGCTCAGCGACGATGTGCAGACCGCTCTCGGGCAGCAGGAAATGGATGTCGGCGACGCGGCCATGCTGGCTGTTTTCCACCGGGATCGCTGCGCTGCCCGCTCGTCCCGCCTTCACCGCGTCGATCGCGTCCTCGAAACTGAAGCACGGCAGCGGCAGGCCGTCCGGCACCATCTCCATCGCCGCGCGGTGCGAGTTCGCCCCCGGCGCCCCGGCAAACGCCACTGCGCGCGCCGGCTCGGCCGCGGCGGCGGCCTGCATCGCGTCGACCATCGCGCGGGCTGGGCCAGGAAAAGAAGATTGAAAGCTGTCCATAGTTGGCGCGCCGCGTAGCTATCCGCCATTCCCGGGGCAAGGCACTTGCGTGTCCGAAGCGGCCTGACTAGAGCGCGGCGCAACGCGTTCACTCACCAATTTTCGCAGGCCACGCACCCACATGCAAGACCGCTTCAACACCGCCGCCGGCTGGGTCCTCTTCTCCGGTATCGTCGCCCTCGGCCTGTCGAGCGTGAGCGCGAAGTATTTCGAGGCCGATCACCCCGAGCGGCCGGAGAAGATGGGCTATCCGATCGAGGGCGTGGTCGAAGAAGGCGCGGGCGGCGCCGATGCCGGCCCCAGCCTCGCAGTACGGCTCGCCTCGGGCGATGCGGCGGCGGGCGAGAAGGCGGCGACGGGCCGTTGCGGCACCTGTCACACCTTCGACCAGGGCGGCGGCGTCAAGCAGGGGCCGAACCTCTATGCCACGGTCGGTGAGCCGATTGGCAAGGGCAAGGCGGGCTTCGCTTTCTCGAGCGCGCTGTCGGGCCACGGCGGCAACTGGACCTACGAGAACCTGGACGCATGGCTGACCAGCCCGAAGGCGTTCGCGGCAGGCACCAAGATGAGCTTCGCCGGCCTCTCCAATGGTCAGGATCGCGCGAACATCATCCTGAACCTCAAGCAGCAGGGCGGTGGCCCGGCGCTGCCGACCCCGGACGCTCCGGCTGCCGCCGCGGGCAACGCCGCGGACAAGGCTGCCGCAGGTGACCAGACCGCGACCGCCGGCCCGGCCGAAAAGCCCGGCATGAACGCCGCGGGCGCGGTGGCGGCACCGGCTGGCGACCAGCCGGCGAACAGCAACAAGGGCGATCACTAAACTTTCGCCCTGGTTGCCGCAGGCCGGCTGACTTCACCGTTTCATTGCAGCTTTTTAGTGGGCGCTACTTTCCGGTAGCGCGCTTCTGCCGTTCACGCTCGGCGCGCCGGCGGCGCTCGGCCACCTTGGTCGCACGCCCATTGCGGACCACGCTTTCGAAATAGATCCACGCCCCGATCATCGTCCCCACGATGATGATCGAGACCACCAAGTGCCCCGTCGTCATGCGGACTTGTTACGCGTTAACGGCGTTACTTCCAAGCGGTGGCTAACATAGCCTAACCCTTAGTTCACTGCGTCAGCAGGTTAAGCCACCTTTGAAACCCTGCGCCACCACGTACCATTCGCTCGAGCCCTTGCGGCTGGCGGGCGGCTTGGCGTGCTTCACAGTGCGGAAGTGCTGCTTGAGCAAGGCGAGCAACTCGGCGTCGGTCCCGCCCGCAAGCACCTTGGCGACGAAGGCGCCGCCCGCTTCCAGGTTCTCGATCGCGAACCACGCGGCGGCCTCGACCAGTCCCATCGTGCGCAGGTGATCGGTCTGTTTGTGGCCGACGGTATTGGCGGCCATGTCCGACAGGACGAGGTCGGCCTTCCCGCCGAGCGCCTCGGACAATGCAGCAGGCGCTTCGTCGGCCATGAAATCCATCTGCAGGATGGTGACGCCATCCAGTGGCTCGGTTTCGAGCAGGTCGATGCCGACGATCGCCGCCTTGGGCCGCAGCTTGCGCACGACCTGGCTCCAACCGCCGGGCGCCACGCCGAGGTCGATCACTCGGTGCGCGCCCTTGAGCACCGCGAACTTCTCGTCGAGCTCGATCAGCTTGTAGGCGGCGCGGCTGCGGTACCCTTCGGCCTTGGCTTGGCGCACGTACGGATCGTTAAGCTGGCGCGACAGCCAGCGGTTGGACGAGGCGGTCCGGCCCCGCGCGGTCTTGACCCGCTTGATGTTATCGCCCGCTCCGCGCGTCATGCCTGCTGCCTCGCCGGTGCGGGCATCCCTGCCATCAGGCTGCGCAGGATGCCTTCGCGAATCCCTCGGTCGGCGACACCCAGGCGGTCGGCGGGCCAGATATCGAGAATCGATTCGAGGATCGCGCAGCCCGCGACTACCAGGTCGGCGCGGTCGGGACCGATGCAGGGCAGCGTGCGCCGTTCCTCGATCCCCATGCCCGACAGCCGCTCGCTGATCGCGCGCATCGATTGCGATGGCACGATCAGCCCGTCGACCGCGCGCCGGTCGTACTGCGGCAATTCGAGGTGCAGGCTGGCGAGGGTGGTGACGGTGCCGCTGGTGCCGAGCAGGCGAATGTCGGGATGCCGCGATGCCGATGCGATCCGCTCCGCGAACGGGGCAAAGCTGTCACTCACTTGCCGCCGCATGCGAGCATAGCGGGCGAGCCGGCCCGCCTCGCTTTCCTCGGTGCGGCCGACAGTGTCGGTCAGCGAAACGACGCCCCACGGAACGCTCGCCCAGTCGATGATGCGCGGCACCCGCTCACCCGGCTCGATCAGCACCAGCTCGGTCGAGCCGCCGCCGATATCGAAGATCACCGCCGGGCCGTGACCTTGTTCGAGCAGCACATGGCAGCCCAGCACCGCGAGGCGGGCTTCCTCTTGCGCGGAGATGATGTCGAGCGCGATGCCCGTCTCCTCGCGCACCCGCTCGATGAAGTCGGCGCCGTTGGCCGCGCGGCGGCACGCCTCGGTGGCAACCGAGCGCGCGAGGCTGACGTTGCGGCGCCTGAGCTTCTCTGCGCAGACGTGGAGCGCGGCAAGCGCGCGGTCCATCGCCGCGTCGCTGAGCCGGCCGCTCATGGCGAGGCCTTCGCCAAGGCGTACCACCCGGCTGAACGCGTCGATGACGGTGAAGTTCTCGCCCGAGGGTCGCGCGATCAGCAACCGGCAGTTGTTGGTGCCGAGGTCGAGCGCGGCATAGGCCTGGCGGCGGGTTTCCGGCTGTGCGCCCGGCGCGAGCGTGCGCGCCGCGGGCCGGTCGTTCGCCAAGCGGGGTTCGGGATGCGAGGGGCGCTTGTAGCGAAAATCGGCTACCTTGCCGGACGATTTGCCCCCTGTGCCGCGTGCCCTGTCCCTGCTGCTCCTTGCTCTGTCCGGCGGAGAAACGTCCGCCATTTCAAATCTTTCTCTTCCTCCCGCGGGGCACATCAATGCGCTGCGCGGGGACCTGCCGGCCACGCTAGACCCAAGCGCGCCGCCCCGCAAGCGGCGGCCTTTCGACCAGCCTTGACCTGACGCGCGCACGAACCTAAGTGCGCACCCCTTGCGGTGCGGCACTCCGGCTGCCGCGCTCGCCGATGCCCCGTCCTCTAATGGTAAGAGAGCGGACTCTGACTCCGTCAATCAAGGTTCGAATCCTTGCGGGGCATCCAGCTTTTCCCGGCAGGCCCGGCAGTGCGGCCCACGAGCCGGCAGGTGCACCAATCCTAACCTTCGACATCTAGGCCTCTGAAAAGCAGGGTCTTAAGCCACTGGGCCATGAAGACGTTCGCGCCCTTGATCATCTTTTTCGTGGCTGTGGGCGTAATTATGGTCGTTGGTATCTTGTATGAAGGCCGCTGGCGCAGGAAGCGCATCGGCAAGGGTGCCATCGAGGAACGTCGCCGTGATCTCAGCCATGACATGCGCACTGGGGCCGACGCCGATGGAGATGGGTCCTAGTCCCACCAGGCTACACACGTGGCGTTGATCGCATTCAACAAGCCCTACGGCGTGCTGTCGCAGTTCACCGATAGGGGCACCGAAGGCACGCGGGCGACGCTGTCGGATTTCATCGACCGCCCGGGGGTCTACCCTGCCGGCCGGCTCGACCGGGACAGCGAGGGACTGCTCCTGCTGACCGACGACGGGCGGCTCCAGGCGCGGATCGCCGACCCGCGGTTCAAGCTTGCCAAGACTTATCTGGTGCAGGTGGAGGGGGCGGCGGACGAGCCGGCGCTGGCCAAGCTGCGCGCCGGGGTCTTGCTGAAGGACGGGCCGACCCGTCCCTCGCTCGCCGAAGCGATAGAGCCCCCGGACCTGTGGCCGCGTGATCCGCCGGTGCGCTTTCGCAAAAGCGTGCCCGACAGCTGGGTTCGGCTGACCATCAGCGAAGGGCGTAACAGACAGGTGCGGAGGATGACAGCCGCGGTCGGACTCCCCACGCTGCGGCTGGTGCGCTGGCGGATCGGCGACTGGTCATTGGACGGCCTCGCGCCGGGAGAATGGCGCGCGCTTTGATTGCGCGCCCTAGTAGCGGTTGTGCGCTCGCAGCATGACGCCTATCGGCGCGCCAATGACTGAAAAAGAAGAGCGCGATCTAACCCATCGCAAGTTTTACGGTGCCGAGCAGGAAGTCGCTTTCAGTGCGAAGGCGAGCCCCGACACCCCGCAGACCCGCGATCCCGCCTACAAACTGGCGTTCCGCGACACCGATTTCCTGCTGCGGCCGGAACTGCGCCCGGTGCGCTTCCAACTCGAGCTGCTCAAGCCCGAGATGCTGCTGGACGAAGCCGGCGTGGGTTCGACGCTGGTGATGTACGGGTCGGCGCGGATTCCGTCGCCCGATCACGCGTCGGTCCTGCTCGAGAATGCGGCTCCGGAGAGCCGCGTTGTCGCCGAGCGGTTGGCGGCCAAGGCGAAGTATTACGACGAGGCGTACAAGCTTGCGCGCATGGTCAGCGAGCGGGGGATCGTCGAGGACGGCAAGCGCCAGTTTGTGGTCTGCTCGGGCGGCGGCCCATCGATCATGGAGGCGGCCAACCGCGGCGCGAGCGATGCCGGCGCCGAATCGATCGGGCTCAACATCGTGCTTCCGCATGAGCAGGCGCCCAACCAGTACGTGACGCCGTACCTCTCCTTCCAGTTCCACTACTTCGCGCTTCGGAAGATGCACTTCCTGCTGCGTGCCAAGGCGGTCGCGGTGTTCCCGGGCGGGTTCGGCACGTTCGACGAGTTCTTCGAGTTGCTGACCCTGATCCAGACCGGCAAGATGAAGCCGATGCCGATCCTGTTGTTCGGCAAGGACTTCTGGACCCGCGTGGTCGACTGGGACGCATTTGCCGAGGAAGGCGTGATCTCGAAGGGCGACCTCGATCTGTTCCGCTGGTGCGAAACCGCCGACGAGGCCTGGGGCCACATCGCGGCGTTCTACAACATCGAGGACTAGGCGAGGCTCCGCACGGCGTGGTGGCCTAGCGGTCCCGCACCCTCTCCGAACTCCGGCGCGCTCTCGATCCCCTTGCGGACAAACTGACGCGCCAGACGCACCGCGTGCGGCAGCGGCTGGCCGTGCGCCGCCAGCGTCGCAATCGCCGACGACAGCGTGCAGCCGGTGCCGTGGGTGTGGCGCGTCAGGATCTTCGGGTCGTCGAAGGTGACGAAATCGCCGTCCGCCAGGATCAGCGTGTCCATCACCCGTGCGCCCTCGGCATGGCCGCCCTTCGCCAGCACCGCGCAATCATGCAGGCCCACCAGCGTGTGCGCCGCCGCTGCGATCGCCTCGTGATTGCCGACCGGCATGCCGGTGAGCGCTTCGAGCTCGGGCAGGTTGGGCGTGACCAGGGTGGCGGTGTCCATCAGCGGCGCGAAGGCGGCGATGGTCGCCTCGTCCGCCAGCACGCCGCCGCTGGTCGCCACCATCACCGGATCGAACACGATCACTCCGCTGAAAGTCTCCAGACGGCTCGCGACGATCGCCGCGATCTCAGGCGATCCCAGCATGCCGATCTTCACAGCGTCGGCGCCAATGTCCGACAGGCACGAATCGATCTGCGCCGCGACCAGCTCGGCTGAGAGCGGCTCGACCGCCTGCACGCCGCGCGTGTTTTGCGCGGTGATCGCAGTGATCGCGGTCATCGCGTAGCCGCCGAGCATGGCGATGGTCTTGATATCGGCCTGAATGCCCGCGCCGCCCGAGCTGTCCGAGCCGGCAATCGACAGCACGCGCGGCGTCGCGCTCAAGACTGAAATTTCCGCTCGCCGCTGGGCGGATATTTTTCGTGGAGCTTCTTCGCCCGCGTGGGCCGATCCATCAACTCGCCGCCGCAATTGGGGCAGCGGTCGTCGAGCGCCTCGGCGCAATCGGCGCAGAAGGTGCACTCGAAGCTGCAGATGAACGCGCTCGGGGCTTCGGCGGGCAGGTCCGCGCCGCAGCGTTCGCAATCGGGCCGCATCTCGAGCATCAGACCGCGCTCCTCACCGCCTCGCAAATCGCGTCGACCACCCGCTCGACCTGCGCGGCATCGTCGCCTTCGGCCATGACCCGGATCACCGGCTCGGTGCCCGACGGGCGGATGACCAGGCGGCCCTTGCCGGCGAGCTCGGCCTCCGCCTCGGCGATGACCGCTTTGACCTCGGCATCGTCCAGCGGCTTGCCGCCTGCGAAACGGACGTTCTTGAGCAGCTGCGGCACCTTATCGAACTGGTGCAGCAGCTCGCTCGCGCGCTTGCCCGAGCGAACCAGCGCGGCGAGGACCTGCAGCGCGGCCACGGTGCCGTCGCCGGTGGTCCCGTGGTCGAGCAGGATCATGTGCCCCGACTGCTCGCCGCCGACGTTGAAACCGCCGTTGCGCATCCGTTCGAGGACATGGCGGTCGCCGACCTTCGTCCGCTCGAGCGTCAATCCCTCGCCGGCGAGGAAGCGCTCGAGGCCAAGGTTCGACATCACCGTCGCCACCACCCCACCGCCCCGCAAGGCGCCGGTGTCGCGCATGCCGCAGGCGATCAGCGCCATGATCTGGTCGCCGTCCACCGTCTCGCCCTTCTCGTCGACCACGATCAGGCGGTCGGCGTCGCCATCGAGGGCGATGCCGATGTCGGCGCCTTCCTCGACCACCTTGGCCTTGAGCGCCCCGAGCGAGGTCGAGCCGACGTCGCGATTGATATTGATCCCGTTGGGATTGACCCCGACCGGCACGATCTTGGCGCCCAGTTCCCAGATCGCGCTCGGCGCGACCTGGTAGGCGGCGCCGTTGGCGCAATCGACCACTACCTTGAGATCGTCGAACCGCACGTCGGCGGGGATCGATTGCTTGACCGCGTGGATATAGCGCCCGTGCGCATCGTCGATACGCCGCGCGCGGCCGACGTTGGGCGCGTCGGCAAGCTCGAGCTCGGCATCGAGCAGTGCCTCGATCGCCAGCTCGTCTTCGTCCGACAGCTTGAATCCGTCGGGGCCGAACAGCTTGATGCCGTTGTCCTCGAACGGGTTGTGGCTCGCGCTGATCATCACGCCCACGTCGGCGCGCAGCTCGCGGGTGAGGAGGGCGATGGCGGGGGTGGGCAGCGGGCCGGTCATCACCACGTCCATGCCAACGCTAGTGAAGCCGGCAACGAGCGCATTCTCCAGCATGTAGCCCGACAGGCGGGTGTCCTTGCCGATCACCACCCGGTGGCGGTGGTCGCCGCGCAGGAAGTGGCGGCCGGCGGCCTGGCCCACCTTCATCGCGACCGCCGCGGTCATCACGCCGGCGTTGGTGCGCCCGCGAATGCCGTCGGTGCCGAAGAACTTCCTTGCCATGCGTGCTTCCCTGCTGTCGCGCGCCGCTCTGCCGCCAACCCTTTGCGATGTCACGCCTGATGATACTGGCGCGGGCGAGTAAACGCGCTATCACCGCGACCGATGGAGAGCGATACGAGCGCCGTGGCAGAGCCGGGCGAGCAGGGGCGGCAGCTGGTCACCGTGCGGATTCCCGCCGGGTGGACGCTGGTCGGTCTGATCGCGGGTCTTGCAGGCGGGGTGCTGCTAGCTCGCACGAGTGTTGCAGACCCCGTGCTCGCCTTCGCCGGGCCGATCGGATCGCTGTGGTTGCGCGCGTTGCAGGTGACGATCGTGCCGCTGGTCGCCGCGCTGCTGGTGATCGGCATCACGCAGATGGCGCAGGCCGCGCGCGCCGGCGCCGCCGCGCGGCGCATGCTCGGCTGGGTGATCGCGGTGCTGATCGCCTCGGGGCTGATCGGCGCGCTGTTCACGCCGCTGCTGCTGTCGCTGTTCCCGCCACCGGCTGCGGCTGCCGGCGTATTGTCCGCGACCACTCCGCCTCAGGAGGTGCCGGGTATCGGCGCATTCATCGAATCGCTGGTCGCGCCCAATATCGTCGCCGCCGCGGCCGAGACCGCGATGCTGCCGCTGACGCTGTTCTTCGCTGCTTTCGCTCTCGCGCTGGTGCGACTCCCGAGTGAGCAACGCGACCTGCTGCTCGGCATGTTTCGCGCGCTCGCCAACACCATGCTGCTGATCATCGGCGCGGTGCTGTGGGTCGCGCCGGTCGGCGTGTTCGCGCTCGCGTTGGGGGTGGGCGCGGCGAGCGGCGGCGCGGCCTTCGCGACGCTGGCGCATTACATCCTGGTGCTGGTGACGGTGGGCTCGACGCTGCTGATCGGTGGCTACCTGATTGCCTGGCTCGCCGGCGGCATCTCGCCGCTGCGCTTCGCACGCGCGCTGATCCCGGCGCAGGCGGTGGCGCTCAGCACCCAGAGCTCGCTCGCCAGCCTTCCCGCCATGCTCGACAGCGCGCGCCGTCTGGAACTGCGCGAGGCGACCGCCGAGTTCGTCCTGCCGCTGAGCGTAGCCATCTTCCGCGCCACCAGCCCGGCGATGAACATGGGCGTCGCGGTCTACGTCGCGCACCTTGCGGGCGTGCACTTGACGCCGACGGCGCTGGCGGCGGGCGTGGCGGTGGCCTTCGTCATTGCTGTTGGATCGGTCAGCCTGCCCGGCACGATCAGCTTCGTCATCTCGATCGGCCCGATCGCGCTCGCCATGGGGGTGCCGATCGGCCCGCTCGCATTGCTGGTCGCGGTCGAGATGATGCCCGACCTGATGCGCACCATCGGCAACGTGACGATGGACACCGCGCTTGCCACGGCGGTCGACCGCCGGCGGGGGTCTGCAAGCGATACGCAACTGTAGCGCGCCTCGCGCATTGGTGTATCGGGACGCTATCCAATCCGCCATTCGCCCATGGGAGACATGATCATGGCCTTCGAAGTCACGCCGCTGCCCTACGAGCCGACCGCGCTCGAACCCGCGATCAGCGCGGAAACGCTGAGCTTCCACCACGGCAAGCACCACAAGGCGTACGTGGACAAGACCAACGCCGCGGTTGCAGGCACCGATCTCGACGGCAAGCCGCTGGAGGACGTGATCAAGAGCGCGCGCGGCCAGAACCAGGGCCTGTTCAACAACTCGGCGCAAAGCTGGAACCACGGCTTCTACTGGAACTCGTTGTGCGAAAGCTCGGGCACTCCGTCGGACGAGCTGCAGAGCATGATCGACAGCGCGTTCGGCTCATCCGAGGCGCTCGCCACCCAGCTCAAGGAACGCGGCGTCGGCCACTTCTCGAACGGGTGGGTGTGGCTGCTCGAGCGGGGCGGCAAGCTGGAGATCGGCGAGACGCATGACGGCGACACCTTCGCCGACCAGGACGCCAACCCGCTGCTGGTGATCGACCTGTGGGAGCACGCGTACTACCTCGACCACCAGAACCTGCGCCCGAAGTACCTCGACGCGGTGGTGGACGGAAAACTCAACTGGTCCTTCGCCTCCGAGAACCTCGCCCGCGGCACGACGTGGAAGTACCCGAGCTGATTAGCGGATAGATTCCAGCCCGTCGCCCCGACCACCGGGCGGCGGGCCTAGACGACGATCTCGGCCTCCGGTTCTTCTTCGGGGAACAGCGGTTCGCCGAACACGAAGCCGACCAGGTTGGGGCGTCCGACGTGGTCGAAGAACGCCGTCAGCGTCAGCAGGATCGGCACCGACAGCAGCGCCCCGAACACGCCCCAGATCCACGAAAAATAGCTGAGCGCGATCAATATCAGCACCGGGTTCATGGTGAACCGGGCGCCGAGGATCGACGGCGTGAACGCATTCGATTCGACCGCGTGCAGTCCAAGATAGGCCGCCGCGGGGATGATCCCAACCAGCGCGGTCTCCGCCGTGCCGACACCGTATAGCGCGAGGATGCCGGTCATCGTCAGCGGGCCGATGTAGGGCAGGAAGTTGAGGATCGCCGCGAGGCCGCCCCACATCACCGGCGCGTCGAGCCCGAAGGCCCACGCGGCGAGCGCGACGATCACGCCGATGCAGCCGTTGATCCAGGTGACGGTGAGGATATAGGCCGCGACCCGGTCTTGCACGTCGCGGATCACCCGCGCAGCCTTGAGACTGGCGCCGAAGTCGGTCCGTTCGAGCAGCAGCCGCCGCCGCATGCGCACCCGCGCCTCGACCATGAAGAAGGTCATGAGGAAGGTGAGGAGCGTTTCGAGGATGACGCTCGGAGTGGCGTAGGCGAACTGCTCCAGCACCGAGGGGCTGGCGACCACCACCTCGTTGCCCGAATGGCCCGTAAGCTCCGACAGGCGCTTGCTGGCGACGGTCAGCCAGCCGAACTGGTCACGCAGCTCGGTGAAGCGCTGGCCGATGTGATCGAGGATCGTCGGCAGCGTGTCGAACAGCACGATCGCTGGCTGCAGGATCAGGAGCCCCGCCAGAACCAGGAACGCCAACAGCACCAGCAATGCGGCGAGCGAGGCGAGGACGTTAGGCAGGCCCCAGCCGGCGAGCTTGTCGGCGAGCGGCGACAGCACGATGGTGAGTATCAGCGCGGTCACCAGCGGCAGGAACACCACCGATCCGATCGACAGCACGAACGGCAGCGCCAGGAACAGGCCGAGCCCAAGGATCAGGACCAGCGCCGAGATCAGCCGCAATTCCTGCGCGGCAAAGGTCATCCGCGCGGTGCGCGCCGCTCGCGTGGGCGACACGGGCGGCGTCTCAGGGGGCGCGGGGTCGGCGGGCGGCGCCTCGGTCATGACCCTGCTGGTTCCCCCGTCGAGTGTCGTCCGTCGTGATTGGGCCGATTGTGCCCGCGTGCGCGCACGCGATCAAGCGCAAGTCAGCGGGTCGGTTCGCTGACGCCGTAACCCGATGCGACCTGGTCGAGCTCTTCCAGAATCGCACGATGCGCGTTGACGTCCTCGATCGCGCGTTGCGGCACGCCTTCGCCTTCGAGCATCGCGGTGAGCGCGGCGCGGGCGCGGCCAACGCGGCTCTTGATCGTGCCGACCGCGCAGCCGCAGATCTGCGCCGCTTCCTCGTAGGAAAAGCCGCCCGCGCCGACCAGCAGCAACGCCTCGCGGCGCTCGGGTGGAAGGGTGAGCAAGGCGCGGTGCATGTCGCTGAGATGGAGCGGTTCCTCTTGTCCGGCAGGCGCCGTGAGGATGCGTTCGGCCACCCCTTCGTCGTAGTCGCCCCGGAAACGATTGCGGCGCATATCGGTGAGGTAGGCGTTGCGCAGGATGACGAAGGTCCACGCGCGCATGCTGGTACCAGGTTCGAACCGGTCCTGCGCGGCCCATGCCTTGAGCAGCGTCTCCTGCACCAGGTCGTCCGCCATGTCGGGGCGCCCGCACAAGCCGCGGGCGAAGGCGCGCAGGTGCGGCACCACCCCCGTCAACTCGCGCTTGAAGTCGGCTTTCTCGGAAGCCGTTCGCTGAGCGTCGGCCATCAGGTCTTGCTGTCCAGCTTGGCGAGGAGGTCGCTGAAGGCATCGGGCAGCGGCTCGTCGACCACCGAATCGTACAGTTCGCGCAGGCCCGACGCCCACCCGGGCTTTGCGGGCTTGTTCTGTTTCACGCTCTTGATGTCCTTGCCCCCAGGCTTGGTTGCGGAATTCTTGTCGGTGCGCCGTGCGGCCGTGCCGGCCTGACCCTTGCTCGCTCGATTGTTCAAATCAAACCCCGTCCCGAAATGACGCAATTGGCGGCGCGCGAAATCCGCACGCCGCAGCACTTAAGACCCAATCACCGGGGAACGAAGCGGGTGCCGCTTGGTTCCCTTGACTCAAGGCCGCGCTATGGCCTGTTGGATTGGTTGGACATATCGGGGGCCCGGCAAGCTGTTGGAAGAGACCGACATCCGTTCTCGCCGCACGCGGCGCTGGCTGGTGTCGTATCCGCGCGCCACGCCGCTGGCGATATTCCTGCTCATTGCCGCAATCACCGCCCTCAGCGTGTTCGCCATCGAGCGGGGCGATCACCGCCGCGACGACGCACGTCTCAACGAGACGGCAAAGGCAATCGCCTCGGCGATCGAGCGGCGCGGCAACACCTCGTCGGCCTATTTGCGCGCGGGCGCGGCGCTGTTCGGCACCGTGAAAAGCGTGCCGCCGGCGATGTTCCGCCGTTTCGTCAGCGAGCTGCGGCTCGACTCCGACTATCGCGGTGCCGAGGGGATCGGTTGGGCCGAAGCGATTGGTCCAGGCGATGTGGCCACGTACGAGCAGCGGGTCAGGGCTGAGAACTCGGCGACGACCACGATCAGTCCGGCGCCCGACGGAAGGCGTGGGCAGCTGACGCCGGTCACCTATCTCCTCCCTGACACCGAGCGGAACCGGCGCGCTCTGGGCTTCGACATGTATTCCGACCCCGTCCGCCGCGCGGCGATGGACGAGGCAGAGCGCGCCGTCCGCCCCACGGCAAGCGGGCGGGTGGTGCTGGTGCAGGAGCAGGGCAGCGGGGAGCCGGGGTTCCTCATTTACATGCCGGTGTTCGACCAGGTGTCGGAGGCGCGGAGGCTCAAGGGCTTCGTCTACAGCCCGTTCAATGCGCGCGATTTCCTCGTGTCGGCGCTCCAGCTCGAGACGCGCAACAATATGGGAATCCGGCTCTATGACGGCGCGGTGAAGCCGGGCAACCTGCTCGCTGCCATCGCGCCGCCGGAGCGGACGGGGCGGTCGATCATAGAGCCGGTAATGATCGCCAACCGGCCGATGCTGCTCGAAGTGCAGTCGACCCGCGGCCCGTCGCTGTCGATGCTGTCGATGCTGACCCTGTTGTTCGGCCTGCTGGTGGCAAGCCTGCTGATGGTGGTCGCGCGGCTGCTCACCCAGCAGGCGGTGGAGGACCAGGCGAGCCTCGAATGGCTGGCCGAGCAGAACTCGATCCGCGACACCCTGACCCGCGAGCTCAACCACCGGGTCAAGAACACGCTCGCCAACGTGCTGTCGATCGTCAGCCTGACCCGGCGGCGGGCGCGCAATCTCGACGAGTTCGCGGAGGGGCTCGACGGCCGCATCCGCGCGCTGTCGGCGACACACGACCTGCTGACGCAGTCGGATTGGGGCACGACTCCGGTCGGCTCCGTGATCGAAGCGGAACTCGCGCCCTATGCACGCTCGGAAGGCTCGCTGGAGCTGGCCGGGCCGCTGGTGGAGCTCGCCCCCAACGACGCGTTGTCGCTCGGCCTCGCCATTCACGAGCTCGCGACCAACGCCGGGAAGTACGGCGCGCTGTCGGTAACGGGCGGCAAGGTGCGTGTCACTTGGGCGCTCGACCGCGAGGACCTCGTCAGCGTGCGCTGGGTCGAGAGTGGGGGGCCGCCGGTGCCGACCGAGCGCCCGCGCGGCTTCGGCACCGACCTCATCGAAAAGATCGTCGCGCACGAACTGCGCCACCCGGTGGACCTGTCGTTTCAGCCGGGCGGGGTCACCTGCACGCTGTGGGTGCCGGTGCGGGTACGCAGCGAGTTCGAGATTCGCGCCCGCCGCCGGGCGGAGACCCGAGGAAAGTAAGGGCCTCCGCCGGTCGGCGGAGCGGCGCTTCAGCGCCCGAGCGGGCGGCTCGATCCGAAGAACAGCGCCTGGCTGATCGCCGCGCGGACGGTCGATTCCTGGAACGGCTTGGTCACCAGGTAGGTCGGCTCGGGCCGATCGCCGGTGAGCAGGCGCTCCGGATACGCGGTGATGAAGATCACCGGCACGCTGTCTATCGCGAGGATATCGTCGACCGCATCGAGCCCCGACGACCCGTCGGCGAGCTGGATGTCGGCCAGCACGAGGCCCGGGGTCCGCTCGGCAACCACCTGCTGCGCCTGAGTGCGGGTGGCGGCGGTGCCGCAGATCTCGTGGCCGAGCGAGCGGACGAGGTCTTCGAGCTGCATCGAGATCAGCGGCTCATCCTCGATGATGAGCACGCTAGTCGCCGACTCACGGTCGATTTCCGCGACCGCCTCGTGAACCATCTCCTCCACGTCGGCGGCGTTCATGTCCATGATCTCGGCCGCTTCGGGGATCGAAAAATCCTCCAGCGTGGTCAGGAGCAGCGCCTGGCGGTTGAGCGGGGTGATCGTGCGCAGGCGATCCTGCGCGGCGCTCTCGTGGCCCGTTGTGGCTTCGTCACCGTCGTCGCCGGCCACTTCCATGTAGGCGCTCGACCACACCTTGTTGAACGCCTTGTAGAGCGGCACCCGGCCGCCCGCGAGCGAGCTCTTGAGCTGTTCGTCCGCGAGCGCGGCCTCCAAAGTGGCGCGCACGAAGGCATCGCCCGTATGCTGCGAACCCGTGAGGGCGCGAGCGTACCGGCGCAGATAAGGCAAATTAGCGGCGACTTGATCCCCGAGCGACATGCATTCCCTTCCCGTGAAGTCTCGCGCGTAAACGTGGCCCGGGCGCTATTGTTCCCCCCGCGCTTTGGCAAGCTTCCGTGGCAGAGAGGAATGGAGCAGCAGGTTCGTGTGCCGTTGCGAAGGCATCCCGGGCGGAGGAACCGCACGCAAGAGAGAGATTGATTAAGCGTCACAAACTTTTGGTATATTTTCAGTATTTTGTGAAAAAATCGTCGCAATGCGAAAAAAATCGTCGCGGCCCGGGAACGGCCGAGGGGGTGGCGCATTTCATCATTGTCACCGCCGAGACCCCCCCTCCCGTCCAAGCGGCTGGTGATACGATCCCGAAGGGCCTCCGCTCTGTAGCAGAGCGGAGGCCTTTTTTTATGCGCCAGTCGCGCGAACACGCGCGCAGCACGTTGCCACCAGGATTGAAGATTCAGGCTAGGGCGTCCTTGAGCCGCGTCAGCAAGCCGTGGCGGGGCGGTTGGCCGAGCGCGGCGATGAGCTCGCTGGGGTCGTAGGGCTTGGCGAGAACCGGGCCAAGCTCGGCGATCTCTGGCGGGATGTCTTGCGGCGCGCCTGTCGAGAACACGATCCGTGGCGGCTTGGGGCCGACCGAGTTGACCAGCTCGGCGAGCGCCCAGCCATCGTCGCGGTCGGCGAGGTGGACGTCGCGCACCAGCCCGTCGGGCTTGCTGTCGCGCAGCGCCGCGAGTGCGTCATCGCTCGTGCGGCATATCGTGACCGAGGTCGCACCGGCTTCGAGCAGCGCGTCCTCGATCGCCATCGCGATGATCGAATCGTCCTCCACCAGCAGCACGGTGCCGAGCTTCGCCTTGCGGGCAGGCTTTGCGGCTTTCGGTCGTCTCGCCACAGGCGCGGCACCTCCCACGGGGGAAGCCGGTTACGGCCGGCCCTTCTCACTGTCGCGAACGGCGATTCGCGCCGCGCGTTCCCGCCTGCGCACGACTATGCGCCGTGCGGTGTGCGAACCGGCCTAGAGCGCCTTGTCGTAGATCACGTATTCGCGGTTCACGTGGCTGTCGATTGCCTCGGCGATGGCGACCATTCCCTGGTTGTCTTCCAGGATCCACCCGATCTCGCCGCGGGTCGCGCCGTAGTGCTTCAAGGCCTCGCGCCGGATCGTCTCGATCATCATGAAGGCGAGCTGGCTCGCCATGCGCGAGGATTGCAGCCGCTTGCGCACCCCCATTAGCGGCACGCGCATCGTCCGCACCTTGGGCTTGCGCAGCCATAGCAGCAGCTTGGCCCACCCGAACGGGAGCAAGCTGCCCTTGAGCGGCGCCACCGCCTCGTTGAGATCGGGCAGGGTCATCATGAAGGCGACCGGCTCGCCGTCGTACTCGGCCACCATGATCAGGTCCTCGAACACGATCGGCTTGAACTTCTTGCCGGCGTATTCGATCTCCTTCTCGGTGAAGGGCACGAAGCCCCAGTTGTCCGACCAGGCATCGTTGAGGATGTCGAGGATCAGCCGCGCTTCCTGGTCGAACTTCGACTTGTCGACCTTGCGGATGCGGATGCGCGCGTTCTTCTCTCCAGCCGCCACGATCCGCTGGATCAACGGCGGAAAGTCCTTCGTGATGTCGAGCTCATAGGTTTGGAGCCGCTTGGCCGGCTGGTAACCCGCGCTGACGATCCAGTCGGCGTAGCGTGCCGGCTGATGACCCATCATCACCGTCGGCGGATGGTCGTGGCCCTTGGTGAGCTGCCCCGGCTCCTCCCACACCGACATGCTCAACGGAGCGAGAACGCGGGTCATGCCTTGGCCTCGCAGCCACTCCTCCGCATGAGTGATGAGCGCGTGGGCGATCTCCTCGTCCTCCGCCTCCAGCAGGCCCCAGTTGCCGGTGCCGGGGCCCATTCCCTGCTCGGCCGGCTGGGCGAGCGCGAGGTGATCGATGTGCGCCGAGATGCGCCCGACCGCGCGCCCGTTCTCGCGCGCGATCACCTGGCGCACCGTGGCATGTTCGAAAAACGGATTCTTGCCCGGCGTGACAAGCTCGATCGCTTCCATCCTGAGCGGCGCGACCCAGTTGGGGTCCGAGGCATTGAGGCGATAACTGATATCGACGAATTCGCGGCGGGTGCGCTTGTCGGTTACCGGCGTGAAGTCTATCTTGCGCATCGGACGTCCCCGGCCTCGTTCATTTCGTATTTCGCACGCCGCGGCTATGGCGAGCCGGCTTGCCGGGCCGGATAGGCCGCGAGCCACGATCGGAAAAGCCAAAACGCATGACCGCCACGATTGCCCCCGCCGAAAACCGGACCGCGGCGCCGCCCGCGGGCTACAGCGGCGCGCGCGATGCTGACGACAAGGCGCTGCTGCGCGCCGCCGCCGAGCTGACCCGCGAGCTGGGGCAGGCCAAGGCGCGCATCTATTGGCCCGACATGCTGGGATCGGCGCTGGTCGGCTACGGCGCGCTCGCCGGGGCGATGATCGTGCGCGGCGCGTTACCGACAGCGATCCTCGCGGTGGTGAGCGTGCTAGCGCTCTACCGCGCACTATTGTTCATCCATGAGCTGACGCACCTGCACCGCGACGCGCTGCCGGGCTTCCGCACCACCTGGAACCTGCTCGTCGGCATCCCGATGTTGACCCCGTCGTTCATGTACGAGGACGGGCACACCATCCACCATTCGCGCAAGCGCTATGGCACGCCCGACGATCCCGAGTACCTGCCGCTCGCGCTGATGAAGCCGTGGAGCCTGCCGCTGTTCCTGTTCATCGCGCTGCTCGCGCCGCCGGCGCTGGTGCTGCGCTACGGCGTGCTCGCGCCGCTGGGTCTGATTATCCCACCGCTGCGGCGAATGAACTGGGCGCGCTTCTCGACTCTGGCGATCAACCCCGATTTCCGCCGCCGGCCCGCTGATCCGGAAAACAAACGTCGTTTCGTGCTGCTGGAGACCGGCGCGGCGTTGTGGGCGATCGCCCTGATGGCCAGCCTGTACCTGTTCGGCTGGCGCCCGCTTGCGCTTGCCATCGCGGTGTTCTCCGCCGTTGCGGTGCTCAACCAGCTGCGCACGCTGGTCGCGCACCTGTGGGAGAACGAAGGCGAGCCGATGAGCGTGACGGCGCAGTATCTCGACACCGTCAACGTCCCGCCGCCGGGCCTGTTCGCCGCGCTGTGGGCACCGGTGGGGCTGCGCTACCACGCGCTGCATCACCTGCTGCCCTCGCTGCCCTACCACGCGCTGGGTGAGGCGCACCGCCGGCTGGCCGATCATGCCGAGGCCAAGGACACTTACGCGCGCGCCAACTATCGCGGGATGGCCCCGCTGGTCGGACGCATTGCCGGCAGCACCATGCGGGCGCGTCGGGCCGCGCCTGCCTCCGTCGATCCGGTTCAGGCGCGCTAGCCTCAGAACGAAGCGGGGCCGCCTCCAGCCAGGAGACGGCCCCGATCTCTGTTCCGTGAGGAGAAGCGGTTACTTCTTCTCGACGGTCACGTTCGGATTGTCGGTCGACACCCGCACGCGCGTGTCGCTGTTGCCGACATCGGCCGAGACGCCATTCGGGCCGACGCTGACGCGGTCACCGCTGGCGGTGGTGGTCGTCGTCGCGCCCGGGGTGGTTACCACCGTGGTCTGCGTCGCGGTCGGTCCGGGGACCACTTCGGTCGAGTTCGTCACCGCAGCGGCCGTCTCGGTATTCTCCGGCGCGGCCGCCTCGTTGGTGGCCGAGCGATCGCAGGCGGCGAGAGCAAGTCCCGCCGCCAGCGCGCTAATCGCTAGCGTTTTCATCGTTTACTGCGGCGCTGCCGACGAGCTCGGCGAGGCCGAGGCGCTGGCGCTCATCGAAGCTTCGGCACCAGCCGCAGTCGTGTCGCTGGCCATCGCACCGGTGGTGTCGGTCGCCATCGCGTCGCTCGACATGGTGTCGCTCGCCATCGGGGTCGCCATCGTGGTGTCGGCGGTGGCGGGGGCGTCGGTCGCGGTGTCGTCCTTGGGGGTGCTGTCGCAGGCGGCTAGTGCCAGGGCGGCGATCGCGGGAATGATGAGCTTCGTCATGGGATGTTCCTCTCCGGGCTGAACACCGCCTTGAACCGCTCGCGGGCACGCGCGTTCCCAATTGTGACAAAAAAAGGGCCGCTCCTCCCAAGAGGATACGGCCCTTTTCTTGCAATTCGTCTCAGGCGACCATGCCGGCTAGCCGACGGTCGCCCGGATGGGAATTACTGAGCGGCAGTGGTGCCC
>JAEWKG010000137.1 GCA_023386135.1 Pseudomonadota bacterium
TCGGTGCGGATGGGCACTTGTTTCAGCGTCGTTCCGGGAGGCGCGTTGATGTCCCACTTCGTTGGCTCAGCTTGCGCTTCGACTGCCGGGGCGGTGATTGCCGGCCGGCCGGTGTCCGGAAGCGGCAGCTTGCCCGTCTCGGAGTCGGGGTCGGTCGCCTGGTTTTCAGGGGCCTCGGTCGCTTCGATGGGCTTGTTCGGATCGACCGGCTGCCCTTCCTGCGCTTGCGCCGCGGACACGGCCAGTATGGCAGCGAGAACCGACGCGACAGAGTACTTCATGGATTTGCTCCCCCGGGAATATTTTCAACCCGCTTAGGGCGGCCGACAGCATCCGTCACCCCGCCAATCGACGAGCGTGCCGGAAGCGCTGGCGAGGAATCGTTGCACAACGAAACGGAACGCCTTACGCTCGCGTCAAGGAGAGAGATTATGAGCCTGACGGCCTGCGACCATGACGTTCTGATCGTCGGCGCCGGGATTTCCGGCATCGGAATGGCTGCGCATCTGGAGATGATGTGCCCGCACCGCAGCTATGCGGTGCTCGAGCGCCGCTCGAACCTGGGAGGAACCTGGGACCTGTTTCGCTACCCGGGGATCCGCTCGGACAGCGACATGCATACGCTCGGATTCAAGTTCGAACCGTGGAAGCACGAGAAGTCGATCGCGGACGGGCCGGCGATCCTCGAGTACCTCCACCGCATCGTCGACGAGCGCGGCATTCGCGAAAAGATCACCTACGACACCAAGGTCGTCGCCGCCGATTGGCAGTCGGACGAGGCGTGCTGGCGTGTCACCACCGAGCGCGGCGGGCGGCAGGAGACCGTGACCGCCAACTGGCTCTACCTCGGCACCGGCTACTACGACTACGACGATCCGTATGATGCCGGCTTCGACCTGTCGCGGTTCGAAGGCCAGGTGGTGCACCCGCAGTTCTGGCCCAAGGACATGGACTACACCGGCAAGAACGTGGTGGTGATAGGTTCGGGCGCGACGGCGGTGACCATCGTCCCCGCGATGAGCGACAAGGCGGCCAAGGTCACCATGCTCCAGCGCACGCCGACCTGGATGTTCTCGCGCCCCGCCAAGGACGGGCTCGCAAACTTCCTGCGCAAGTGGCTGCCCGAAGAGACGGCCTACAAGATCACCCGCTTCAAGAACGTGCTGCTGCAGGACATCGCCTTCAAGCGCGCTCGCTCGGCGCCCGAGAAGGTCAAGGAAGCGCTGCACAAGCGGATCAAGGATGCGCTGGGCGACCGCTACGACGCCAAGACCTGGACCCCGCCCTACAACCCGTGGGAGCAGCGGCTGTGCCTGGTGCCGGACGACGACCTGTTCGCGGCGATCCGGCAGGACAAGGCGGAAGTCGTCACCGGCAACATCGAGGCGTTCGAGAAGGACGCTGTCGTGCTGAAGGACGGGCGCCGCATCCCTGCCGACATCATCATCACCGCCACCGGCCTCAAGCTCGCGGTAGCGGGCAAGATCGCGATCAGCCAGGACGGGGTGCCGGTGAACTTCGCGGAGCGGTTCTATTACAAGGGCTGCATGTTCTCGAACCTGCCGAACTTCTCGGTGGTGTTCGGCTACCTCAACGCCAGTTGGACCCTGCGCGCGGACATCAATTCAGAGTACGTCTGCAAGGTCTTGAACCACATGGAGGCGGTCGGCGCCAATGTTGCCGATCCGGTCTTGCCGGCCGATCACAAGCTGGTCGAGGAAGACTTGTTCGATTTCTCGAGCGGCTACATCCAGCGCGGCAAGCACATCATGCCCAAGAGCGCGGTCGACCTGCCGTGGCGTTTGAACCAGGACTACCGGTTCGACCGCAAGGCGCTGGCGACCGCGCCGATCGACGATGGGGTGCTCAAGTTCGATCGGGTGGACGCGCGCGAGGACCGGCACCTCGAAGCGGCGGAGTGAGCTAGCCAGCGGGCAGCAATTCGCTTAGCGCGGCGGAATGGCTGAACGCATCTGGACCGCCGCGCTGGTGGTGATCGGCGACGAGATCCTCTCGGGCCGCACGCACGACAAGAACATCGCGCAGGTTGCAAGCTGGTTGCAGGTGCAGGGCATTCGCCTTGCAGAAGTGCGGGTGGTGCCCGATGTCGAGGACCGGATCGTCGAGGCCGTGAACGCACTGCGCGCGGCGAACGACTACCTCTTCACCACCGGCGGCATCGGTCCGACGCACGACGACATCACGGTGGACGCGATCGCCAAGGCGCTCGGCGTGCCGGTGGTCATCCATCCCGAAGCGCGCGCGATGCTGGAGCGCTATTACACCGGCCGCGGCACGGCGCTGACCGAGGCGCGGCTGCGCATGGCGCGCGCCCCCGAGGGCGCGGAGCTGATCCCCAACCGCATGTCGGGCGCGCCGGGCATCCGCTTCGGCAACCTGTTCATCATGGCCGGCGTGCCGCACATCACCGCGGGTATGCTCGACGCGCTGACCGGCGAGCTCGAGGGCGGCGCGCCGCTGCTCAGCCGGACGATCGGCTGCTGGGTGCCCGAGAGCGAGGTCGCCGACGTCCTCCGCGCCGCCGAGCGCGACCACGAGGGCGTGCAGATCGGCAGCTATCCGTTCTTCCGCGACGGGCGCGTGGGCGCGAACTTCGTCGTGCGCGCGACCGACGCCGAGTTGCTCGAGCGGTGCGTAGGCGATCTTACCGCCGCGCTCGAGGCTGCTGGCCACACCGTTCATCCCGCGGAGATCTGAGCCGCACCGCTCGTTAACCCGGTCCTGCTATGCAGGGACCGGGCAACAGGAGCGAAGCTCGCGGTGACGGCCGTCTACCTCACCATCGACACCGAGTACGCGGCGCACCTGCCCGGCTGCGGCCGCACGCCCGGCACCCGCGCGGAGAACTTCGCGCGGTCGATCGCCTGCGAGACGCCAGCGGGCGCGGTCGGCGTGTTCCACCAGATGGACGTGATGGACGCGCATGGCCTCAAGGGCGTGTTCTTCGTCGACCCGATGCCGGCGCTCGTCTGGGGCGTGGCGGCGATCGAAGACGTGGTCGGCCCGATCGTGGCGCGCGGGCACGACGTGCAGTTCCACTGCCACAGCGAATGGCTCGAACATGCGCCGGGCAGCGGGCTCGCGGGCGGCCGGACAGGGCGCAACCTCAAGGACTTCGTGCTCGATGATCAGGTGGAGATCCTCGCCTACGCGCGCGACACGCTGATCGCAGCCGGGGCGCCTGCTCCGATCGCATTCCGCGCGGGCAACTACGGCGCCAACGACGACACCCTGCGCGCACTCGCGATGCTCGGCATTGCCTACGATACCAGCCACGGCCCGGCGCTGGTCGGTGCGGGCGATTGCGCGCTGTCGCTCGGTGCCGAAGACCGGCTGCCGGTGCGGCACTGCGGTGTCGCCGAGATTCCCATCGCCTGCACCGAGACCTTCGGCCGGCGCCTGCGACACGCCCAGCTGACCGCCCTGTCGCGCCGCGAACTCGTCGCGCTTATCTGCCATGCGCGCGACATCGGGCAGGACAGCGTCACGCTCGTCTCGCACAGCTTCGAGCTGCTCAGCCGCGACCGCAGCCGCATCAACCGCCTGGTCGAGCGCCGCTTCCGCCGCTTCTGCGAAACGCTCAGCCGGCTGCCCAGCGTCACCACCGCCACGTACGCCAGCCGTCCTCCCGCGCTACGCGAGGATGGGCGCGAGGGGCCGGTGCTGCCGCACGATCCCTTGCGAAGCGGGGCGCGGGTGGTCGAGCAGGCGCTGGTCAACGCGCTCTACAGCCGCCGGGCGCGCTTCGGAGCGCATCACGCAATCGCGGTCGGCAGCGTCCTTCTGACATAGCAAAAGGGCCGGCGGATCGCTCCACCGGCCCCTTCGATTTCGCTACCGAAACGCCTCAGGCGGCGTTTTCGATCTCGGCGAGGTCGAGCTTGAGGCCCGGGCCCATCGTGCTCGTGAGCGAGACCTTCTGCAGGTACTTGCCCTTCGAGCCCGCCGGCTTGGCGCGCACGATCGCCGCGGTGAACGCCGCGAAGTTGGTCTTGAGGTCCGCGTCGGAGAACGACATCTTGCCGAGGCCCGAGTGGATGATGCCCTGCTTCTCCACGCGGAATTCGACCTGGCCGCCCTTGGCGTCCTTCACGGCCTGCTCCACGTTGGGGGTCACGGTGCCGAGCTTCGGGTTCGGCATCAGGCCCTTGGGGCCGAGCACCTTACCCAGACGCCCGACGACGCCCATCATGTCAGGGGTGGCGATCACGCGGTCGTAGTCGAGGTTGCCGGCCTGCATGTCTTCCATCAGGTCTTCGGCACCGACCTTGTCGGCCCCGGCGGCGAGCGCCTTCTCGGCATTGTCGCGGCGGGCGAACACGGCGACGCGCACGGTCTTGCCGGTCCCGGCGGGGAGCGACACCATGCCGCGCACCATCTGGTCGGCGTGGCGCGGGTCGACGCCGAGGTTCATCGCGACCTCGAGGGTCTCGTCGAACTTCTTGCTGGCGTTGTCGCGCAGCAGCTTGAGCGCATCGTCAAAGCTGTACAGCGTGTCGCGGTCGATCTGGGCGAGAACCTTCGCCTTCTTGGTCTGCTTGGCCATCGTCTCAGCCCACCACAACCTGGAGACCCATCGAGCGCGCCGAGCCCTCGATGATCTTGGTCGCCTGCTCAACGTCGTTGGCGTTGAGATCCTTCATCTTCATCTCGGCGATCTCACTCAGCTTGGACCGTGCGATGGTCCCGGCCGACACCTTGCCCGGCTCCTTCGAGCCCGACTTGAGGTTGCCCGCCTTCTTGATCAGGTAGCTCGCCGGAGGCGTCTTGGTGACGAAGGTGAAGCTGCGGTCGCTGAACACGGTGATGACGGTCGGGAGCGGTACGCCCTTTTCCATCTCGCCGGTCGCGGCGTTGAACGCCTTGCAGAATTCCATGATATTGACGCCGCGCTGGCCCAGCGCGGGGCCGATCGGGGGCGACGGGTTGGCGGTGCCAGCGGGCACCTGCAGCTTGATATAGCCGTCGATCTTCTTGGCCATTGCTGGCCTCCTTTCTCACTGTCGCTCGCCGTAAGGCGAGCTCATGGTAAGCGGTCGAACGAGGCGCCTTTCGGGCGTCTCTCCCGCGTGGATTCCCGGTGCTGTTGCGTGGGAAGCGGCGCCCTTACCCGCGCTTGACCTCAATTTCAAGTCGTCTGCGGGCGCGGATGACCGGTCCGACGATGCTCGCTGGCGCGCGGGCCGGCGAAGCGGTAGCATGCGCGGTATGACTTCGAAGGCCATACGAGTTCTAGCATCGCTCGCCCTAACGCTGTCGCTGGCGGGCGCCGCCGCTGCGGCGGAGACCGCCAACCTTGCCGACGACGCCGGCACCCCGCGCACCAAGCCGATCGATCCGTCGGCGCGGATGCCGGTGCCGACCACCGCCGAGATCGACGATACGCTCAAGGTCGGCGGCGAGGACATCGCTGCGCGCAAGGTGCGCACCCGCATGACGGTGCCGGTCAAGGTCAACGGCACCGGTCCCTACCGCTTCGTGGTCGACAGCGGCGCGGATACCTCGGTGGTCGGCACGCGGATCGCCGAGACGCTGAAGCTGCCGCTGGGGCGCCGTGTGCTGCTCAACGGCATCACCGACAGCAGCTACGTCAATCGGGTGATGGTCGACCAGATCGACCTCGGCCCGACCTACGTTTCGGGGCTCGAGCTGCCGGTGCTGAAGGAGCTCGACATCGGCGCGGACGGCATGATCGGCCTCGACGCACTGGTCCAGCAGCGGCTGGTGCTCGACTTCGAGAACCGCACCATCTCGGTCGACGACGCGCAGGCGCCGCCGGTCAGGGCGCCCGACGACATGGAGATCGTGGTCACCGCACGGCTCAAGAAGGGTCAGCTGATCCTCACCCAGGTCAAGGCGGGCCAGACCCAGCTCGACGCGGTGGTGGACACCGGTTCGGAGATCACAATAGGCAACAGCGCGCTGCGCGCCAAGCTGGAGCAGCGCTATCCGGGCAAGGCGGAGCGGATCCAGGTCGCGGGCGTGACCGGGGTGATCACCGATCTTGAGCTGATGCGCATTCCCGAACTGAAGCTCGGCTCGGTCACGTTGCGCAACGTGCCGATCGCGTTCGCCGACGTGACGCCGTTCGAGGTGTTCGGGATCGACAAGCAGCCGGCCCTGCTGCTCGGCACCGACCTGATGGAGACCTTCCGCAAGGTCAGCCTGGATTTCCGCGCCCGCAAGGTTCGCTTCCAGCTGCGGCAATGCGACGCACAGAACGTCCGGATCGCGACGATGCCGCAGTTCGCCAGCCGGCTGAGCACCGACACGGACGCGGTGTGCGCGCGCTGAGCGCGCCCACCCGGCGCCTTACTTGACCAGTTCGACTTCCTCGAACGCCAGCTCGACCGGGGTGGCGCGGCCGAAGATCGACACGCTGACCTTGACCCGCTGCTTGTCGAAGTCGAGCTCTTCCACCACGCCGTTGAAGCTGGCGAAGGGGCCGGCGTTGACCTTGACCTGGTCGCCGATCTCGTAGTCGACGTGGACCTGCCGCTTGGGCGCGGCCTTGGCTTCTTCCATCCCGCCGAAATAGCGCGCGGCGTCGCGTTCGCTGATCGCCTGCGGCTTGTTGCCCGAGCCCAGGAAACCGGTAACTTTCGGGGTGTTCTTGACGAGGTGATAGACGTCGTCGGTCATCACCAGCTTGGCGAGCACGTAGCCGGGCATGAACTTGCGTTCGAGCTTCACCTTCTTGCCGCGCTTGACCTCGGTCACCGTTTCGGTCGGCACTTCGACCGCCTCGACCGCCTCGGACAGGCCCAGGCGTTCGGCCTCCGAAATGATCGCGTCGCGAACCTTGTTCTCGAAGCCGGAGTAGGCGTGGATGATGTACCAGCGAGCCATGTGAGCGTCTGCAGTCCCGTCAAAAAAGGCGTCAGGCGAGCGACAGCAGCCAGCGCATGATCGCGCCGAACAGAGTGTCGATGCCCAGGAAGAAGACCGAGAGGAGCAGCATCATGATGGCCACGAACAGCGCGGTGCGCACCGTTTCCTCGCGGCTCGGCCAAACCACCTTGCGCGCTTCGGCGCGCACCTGGTTGATGAATTCCGCCGGACTGGTCTTGGCCATGATAACGTCAGCTCTCGCCTTCAGATGTCGCGCTTGTTCCGGGAGGAACCCCCCGCTGTCAGATAAGGCTCACCGCCGCCCCGGTTCAAGACCCGGGATGGCAGGCTAGCTTATCTGTCGGAAAAAGCGGGACCGCCATTACGGCGCGTCCTCCTCAAAAGCAAGCGGGCCAAAAAGCAAGCAGGACCGGCTGCCCGCGCAACCGGCCCCGTCTGTTCGCTATTGCGCGACGTGTCAGTAGCGGCCGAACAGCCTGGCGAGGAAGCCCGGCTCCTCCATCGGACGGATCGGGCCGTGCATCTGGTAGCGCATCGATGCGTCGTGGAAGGGGCGCGGCTGAACCCAGGCATCGGGGCGGCTGCTGCGGAATGACAAGCCAGACATGGATATCCTCCTGAACCGTTTTGCCCCTCCGGTTATCGCTCCAAACGCCCGGTTCGGCGCAGCGGTTCCCGGGCTAACCAAAGCTAACGCGCTGGATTCGCACGGAGTCCGGAATAGCGCCGAAAGGCGCGGCAAGGCGCTGGGCTGCGTTAGTTTGCCGATGCGGGAAATTGGCAGGGGTGACAGGATTCGAACCCGTGGCCCTCGGTTTTGGAGACCGATGCTCTACCAGCTGAGCTACACCCCTGCGCTGGAAAGCGCGGCCATTAGGTGCAAACGCGCTGCATCGCAAGCGCACAAACCCTGCTAGATTGCTGCACCCATGCATGCGCCCGCCGAGCCCGTCATCCCGAGCGACCTGCTACTGCTCGCCTATCGCCACGGCATTTTCCCGATGTCGGACGGCCGCGACGATCCGGAGGTATTCTGGGTCGAGCCCAAGGTGCGCGCGATCTTGCCGCTCGATGGACTCAACGTGTCGCGCTCGCTCGCGAAGGCAGTGCGGCAAGACCGCTTCCGGGTGAGCTGCAACGCAGCGTTCGACGCGGTGATCGCGGCGTGCGCCGCCCCTCGCCCGGATCATCCCGAAAGCTGGATCAGCAACCGGATCATGGCGAGCTACCGCGCACTCCACCGCGAGGGCCATGCCCACTCGATCGAGTGCTGGCTCGGCGACGATCTGGTCGGCGGGCTCTACGGAGTGCAGCTCGGCGGGATATTCTGCGGCGAATCGATGTTCAGCCGGGCGGACAATGCCAGCAAGGTGGCGCTGGTGTGGCTGGTTGGCCTGCTTCGGCTGGCCGGGGCGCGGCTGCTCGACTGCCAGTTCATCACCGATCACCTCGCCTCGCTGGGCGCGGTGGAGATCGCGCAGGCGAACTACGTCGCGATGCTGGCCGAGGCGGAAGGCGTCGGCGCGGCGGCGCTGCCCGATGCCTTCGGCGCGGTGGTCGCCGACGCCTCGGGCGCGGGCTTGTCGCCGTCGAAGGTCATTTTGCAGTCCTTGACCCACACGTCGTAGATCGGGTGCTCGACCCCGTTGAGGCTGGGCGATTCCTTGAACAGCCAGCCAGAGAAGACCTTCTTCCACCCCGCGTTGTCGCGCGCGCCGCGCACGAACACCTGCGCAAAGGCGCCGGTCTGCTTGGGGAATTCCCACGGCGCGGTTCGCTCGCAGGCGGAGAGGCGGACGATGACGTTGTCCCAACGCTGCGCCTCGCCCGGCTTCATGGTGAAGTCGCGCGAGAGGTTGTTGCGCTTGTTGAGCACACCGAGCACCGCGACGCGGTCCTTCATCGGGGTGCCTTCGCCCGCGTCCACCGGCTTGACCGCCTGCGCGCTGCGAATGTCGTCGGGGATGTCGGTTTCGACCGCGCGCGGGGGCGGCGGCCCTTTCGAGCAGGCGGCCAGCGCGATCAGCGCGGGCACGGCGATGGCGGCGCCCGGGCGCATGGTCAGGCGTCCGGGCTCCACGCCTCGTAGTCGCCAGTCGCCGCGGCGCGCTTGCCGCCCCGCTCGAGCGCGCCTTGCGGGCGGTAGGCCTGGATCGTGCCGGTGGCGTTCGGGGTGTGGTCGGCTTCCCAGGTGCGCGGCGGAGGGAGCCGGCTCTCGGGCACGCCATCGACCGAACCATGAAGCCAGCCGTGCCATTCGGCGGGGACGTGGCTGGCATCGTTGGCGCCCGCGTAGATCACCCAGCGGCGCTCGCTACCGGCGAACGGCTGGCCGGCCTTGACCCGCTGCTTGGCGCGGAAATAGCGGTTGCCGGCAAGGTCGGTGCCGACCTCCTCACCATTGCGCCAGCTCCACAGCGAGGTGCCGATGGTGGCGCCGTCCCACCAGGTGAAAATCTTCGAGAGGAAACCCATGGGTCGCGCGGTTAGCCGATTCGATGCGGAGCGCCAAGCGCTACCACGAGACCTGTGCGCCGGGCGCGATGCCGAGCTGGGCCGCCCGTCCGCCGGGGATTTCCAGCACCGCGCTCGACATCCCCACCGCGCCGACCGGGGTGAGCGAGTAGGGCGTGGTGTTGGCCGCGATGTTGAGCACGCGGCGGTCGGTGCCGATGAAGATGATGTCGAGCGGAAGCGGGGTGTTCTTCATCCAGAAGCTCGGGATATCGACCGGCTCACGCGGGAAGATCATCCCTTCGTCCGGCCCAAGCGTAGCGCGGAACATCAGGCCCTTGGCCTGCTCGGCGTCGCTCTTGGCCACTTCGACCCGGAAAGTGTGCTTGCCCTTCTGCGTCGCCACCATGAGCGGAATCACCGGCAGGCCGGATACCGGGTGCACCGCCGCCACCTCTGCAGCGGGAGTCGCCTCGGCCGCGGGCTGCGGCGAGCACGCGGCCAGCAGGAGGGAGGCGAAGACGATTGGGCGGATCATTCGGATTCCTCGGGCTCGGCGGCCCATTGCTCGGCCGCGCTGACGGTGGGCGCTTCGATTACCGCGCGCGCGGCATCAAAGCCATGGCCCGCGCGCAGCATCGCGGCGCGCTGTTTCTGGCGGACGTCGCGGTCTGCGGCTGCGCCCCACGGCCCGAACCTGCGTCGCGCGGCGAGCGCGAGCGCGGCGCGGCGTTGCTCCGCCTCGCCCGCGCGCACTTCCTCGCGCACCTCCTCCGCGATCCCGGCCGCGTTCAGCGCCTGATTGACCCGCCGCTGGCCGTAGCCGCGCCGCAGCAGGCCGCAGCTCTTCGCGCGGGCATACGCTTCGTCGTCGAGGTAGCCCATCTCGACGAAGCGGGCCGCGATGGCGCCGGCGTCGGCGGGGCGCTCCCCCTCCCAGCCGCGCTCGCGCACCTTGCGAATCAGGTAGCTTTCCAGTTTTCCGGCGCTGGTCGCGAAGCGCGCGACGTAGCTCAGCGCCAGTTCCTCCAGCCGCGCCGGGTCGAGCGGCTTGGGGGTGCGTACGGGCCGAGGACGAGAACGGGAGCGGTCGGCTGGCATAGTCTGCCTTATTCGTGCCACACTGTGTCACGATTGGGAAATCTTCGATTAACGGCTATGGGACGCGCACTTCCGAATTGCTGGCACCATGCGCCGGCGGCGCGCTGACGACGGGTTTCGCTCCATATATGACCGATAATAACCAGCAACCGACGCCGAACGACTGCCCGCTCCCGCGGCGGCGGTCGGACTTCGCGACCTTCGCCGAAGCGATCGATTACGCCGCGCAAAGCGCGAAGGGCCTCAACTTCCACGACATGCGCGGCGACCTCGAACGCGCGTACACCTTCCGCGAGATGCGCGACGACGGCATCGCCATGGCCTATCGCCTGCTCGCGGCGGGCATCGGCAAGGACGACCGGGTCGCGCTGATCGCGGAGACCGGCCCCGAATTCGCCGCGCTGTTCTGCGGCTGCATCTACGCAGGCGCCTGGCCGGTGCCGCTGCCGCTGCCGACCACCTTCGGCGGCAAGGAAGGGTATATCGACCAGCTTGCGGTCCAGCTGTCGAGCGCGGACCCGACGATCCTGCTCTACCCGGCCGAGATCGCCGAGATGGCGCAGTCGGCTGCCGCGCGGCAGGGTTGCGAGGGGATGAGCTGGGAGGACTTCGCGCAGGGCCCCGCGACTGCGGTCGACCTGCCCGAAGCGCAGCCCGACGACATCTGCTACCTCCAGTATTCGAGCGGCTCGACCCGTTTCCCGACCGGCGTGGCGGTCACGCACCGGGCGCTGCTGCACAATCTCTATGGTCATGCGACCGGGGTCGACCTCGGCACCAACGACCGGGTGGTAAGCTGGCTGCCGTGGTACCACGACATGGGCTTGGTCGGCTGCTTCCTGTCGCCGATCGCCAACCAGGTGAGCTGCGACTACCTCAAGACCGAGCACTTCGCGCGGCGTCCGCTGGCCTGGCTCGACCTGATCAGCCGCAACCCCGGCAACACGCTTAGCTATTCCCCCACCTTCGGCTACGACATCTGCGCGCGGCGTATTTCCAGCCAAAGCCACGTGTCCGAACGGTTCGACCTGTCGCGCTGGCGCACCGCGGGCAACGGGGCGGACATGATCCGGCCCGACGTGATGCAGAACTTCGTCAACGCCTTCGCCGGAGCGGGCTTCAAGGCGAGCGCGTTCACCCCGAGCTATGGCCTCGCGGAAGCCACCCTGGCGGTCACCGTGATGCCGCCGGGCGAAGGCATCCGCGTCGAGCTGGTCGAGGAAGAGCGCCTGTCGGGCACCCCGCGCGACCTCAGCCGGCCCGCGCGCTACCGGGCGATCGTCAACTGCGGCAAGCCGCTCCCCGGCATGGAGGTCGAGATCCGCGGCGAGCGCGGCGAGATCAAGGGCGACCACCAGATCGGCAATGTCTGGTGCCGCGGCGAGAGCGTGATGCACTCGTACTTCCGCAACGAGGAGGCAACCAACGACTGCCTGGTCGCCAAGGACAACGGGGACGTCTGGCTCGACACCGGCGACATGGGCTACCTCGGCGACGGTTATCTGTTCATCGTCGGCCGGGCGAAGGACATGATTATCATCAACGGCAAGAACCACTGGCCGCAGGACATCGAGTGGGCGGTCGAGCAATTGCCCGGCTTCAACCACGGCGACATCGCCGCGTTCTCGATCGACGACGGCAATGGCGAGGAAGTCCCCGCTGTGCTGGTCCACTGCCGCGTATCCGACCCTGAGGAACGGGTGCGTCTCCACGATCAGATTCGCGACAAGGTCCGCTCGATCACCGGCATGAATTGCGTGGTCGAGCTGGTTCCGCCGCGCACGCTGCCGCGCACCAGTTCGGGCAAGCTCTCCCGCGCCAAGGCCAAGCGGCTGTATCTCTCGGGCGAAATCGAGCCGATCAAGCTGCTCGAAGCAGCCTGAGCAGTTGGACTTGTCACGATGATCGGGGGCTTTTTTCGAAAATCCCGGTCGATCGATTAAGCGAGGTAAATCAACCGGGTAACCGGCGCCCGTCATGTCACGTCTGTCACCTTCGGCTGTCTCGCGCCGCGCCCCCTTTCCGCATCCGCCACGGCGCCGCTCGCGGCCGACCCACGGGACTGCAATGCGAAGCGCCGCGAGGTTCATCCCCCGGGGCTAGCAAGTGCGCTGCGTGTAGGAAAACCGGGCCGCCCCCGGCCGGAGCCTTGCGCAAATCGTGTGCAGTCGCCCCAACGCCTGCTAGGGCTTGAAACGCGCGCCGACTGTCTTATCATTCTAACACAGCGCGATGCCCGCGAGAGGAACTATGGCCGAGACACAGACCGCTACCGCGACCGACCTCAACCTGACCCCGCCCGATCCGGTGCCGGTGGTGGCGGCGGAGAAGGCATCGGGCCTGGTGCCGGTGACCGACGAGAAGAAATCGAAGCTGGAAGAGAAGGCCGATGCCTTCGTCGCCGATCTGGTGGCGCAGGATGCCAACTCGCCCGAGTTCGGTCGCAAGGTCGATCAGATCACCAACATGGGCCGCAAGGAAATCATGGCGGCGGCCGGGCATTCGAACCGCTTCCTCGACCGGCCGGTGCGGGCGATGAGCAAGGACGAGGGTGTCGGCGCCAACCTCGCCGAACTGCGGCGGGTGGTCGAGGATCTCGATCCCGGCAAGCGCGGCGCGCTCAGCACGCCCAAGAAGATCCTCGGCATCATTCCGTTCGGCAACAAGCTGACCAATTATTTCCGCAGCTATCAGTCCGCCCAGACACACATCCAGTCGATCCTCGGCAACCTCGCCAGCGGCAAGGACGAGCTGCTGATGGACAATGCCGCGATCGACGTCGAGCGGCAGAAGCTGTGGGAGGCGATGGGCAACCTCGAGCAGATGATCCACATCTCCAAGACGCTCGACGAGAAGCTGGAGGACAAGGCCGCCGAGCTCGACGCGACCGATCCCGCGAAGGCCAAGGCGATCCGCGAGACCGCGCTGTTCTACGTTCGCCAGCGCACGCAGGACCTGCTCACCCAGATGGCAGT
>JAEWKG010000011.1 GCA_023386135.1 Pseudomonadota bacterium
CCCCCTCCCCCTGCCGGGGAGGATTTACCGGAGTGACGCCGCCGCGCGTGCTGCTAGTCTCGAAACATGACAGGCGAGCTTCCGGACCGAACGGGTTGGATGTCCGGCGCCTTGGCGTCGTACCCGGCCTGTCCGCCTTTTCCGGCTTTCACCAACTTCGAGGCAAAGGCTCTCGACTTCATCGCTGCAGAATTCGATTGCGGGGCCGATACCTTTCGTCAGCAGATGGCAAGTGCGAAGGTGACGGATCGCATCAACACGATCCACGGTTTCTACACGCGAATTGCGGCGGATCGCGAAAGTGCCCCGCCCATCGCAACCGACCGGCTCGGAGGGCAATTCGAGGTCGAAAGCATCGAACTCGGGCTCGGCATCATCGTGTGGTTCGAGGACGGATACGTCGATTACATCGAAGGCTTCGGCTACGGTACGGACGTTCTCGCAGGCATTGACCTGGCTGAGCTCAAATTCGTGTCAGGTCAGACCATCTGATCTCTGTTTCGTCACAACACCCGCACCTTGGGCTCCCCCTTCGTCCCAAACATCAACTCCGTCAGCGCCCAAACCAGTGCATCGGCCCGGTCCGGCGACCGGCCCGGCCCCTCGTACCGCCCCGCCGCCATCATCCCCCAGAGCTGGTCCTCCAGCGCCTTGAACATCCCCGCGTGGCGCACCTTGCCGTTTTCGTAGAGCGCGGCGATCGGTTCGGCGCGGGCGGTCTTGCCCTTGCTGGCGTGGACCAGCTTGATCGGCAGCACCTCGTCGGCCGCCTGTAGCACCGAGCGGACCATCTCGCCGCCTTGGTTCTTTTCGGCCACCACCCGGTCGGCGCCCCACGCCTTGGTGGCGGCGGCGCCCGCGCGGGCCCAGCGTTCGGGGCTGGCGCCGGCGACCGAGCAGTCGGCGCGGACGTAGGCGTTGCCGTCCTCGCCCAGCATGGCGACCACGATCCCGCAGGCGTCGCCGCCGCTGCTCGCGGGCGGATCGACCGCCACCACGATGCGCTTCGCCATCGGCACCATACGGCCGCAGCGGCATTGCTCCAGCAACGCGCGGGTCCACAGCGCGCCTTCGCGGTCGCTCATCAGCTCGCCGTCGAGCTCCTGCCGGCCGAAGGTGCTCGCCTCGAACTGCTCGATCATCGAGGCGAGGTAATCGGCGGGCAGCACGCCGCGGTTGTCGGTCGTGCGCCCCGTCGCCAGCGCGACCATGCCGCGCCTGGCGCCCTCCATGATGCGCTCCATCAAGGGCGTCAGCTTGGGCGTGGTGGTGGCGAGCACGCGGGGGATCTCGCCCAGCCGCATGGTCAGTTGCAGGTTGTCCCATGCCGAAGTGGCGCGCTCACCGGCGTTGTCCCACTTGGCGATTTCGTCGCACCATGCGTGGCTGTGCTGCGGCCCGCGCAGGGTCTCGGGCTCGCCCGCCGAATAGAGCCAGGCGATCGCGCCGTTCTCCCACGTCAGCTTGCGTAGGCTCGGCTCGAACACCGGGGCGAGCGCGCCCGGCGCGGCGGCGAGCACGCCGCTGTCGCCCTCGACCATCACGTTGCGCACTTCGGTCAAGCTCGCGCCGACCAACGCGATGCGCGCATTGCCGTCCTGGCGAGCGACGTCGCGCACCCATTCGGCCCCGGCGCGGGTCTTGCCGAAGCCGCGCCCGGCGCAGATCAGCCAGGTCCGCCAGGCTTGTTCGGGCGGGAGCTGCTCGTCGCGCGCCCAGCCTTCCCAATAGTAACTGCCGAGCGCGGCGAGTTCGTGCGGAGCAAGCAGCCGGGCGAGCTCCTCGCGTTCGGCGTCGGCGGTGGGGCCGGGGCGCCGCAGCCAGGCGCCGCGCGATGGCTTACGCCTTGCCATCGCGGCTCTGCTTCGCGGCCTTGCGCGCGGCGCGGATCGCCGCCTCGCCTTCCTTGGCGCGTTGGCGCAGCGTGTCGATCTTGGCGTTGATCGCGGCGATCGTCGCGACCTCGTCGGCCAGCGTGCGCCGGCCGCGTTCGCGCGCCACGCTCTCGCGGTGAGCGGTCAGGCAGCGGAGCGCGGTGGCGGTGTCAAACTTGCGTGGCGGTTCGGCGGGGACGCCGATCTCGCTGCCGCGCAGGTGCGCCAGCAGCTCCATTTCGAGGTTGTCGTACCCTTCGGCGAGCGCGGCGTACCATCGGGCCTTGAAGTCCGCATCCTCGCGCCGGGTCTTATAAACCCAGCCGAGGCTGATGTCGGCGATCTCCGCGGCGGCAGTGACGTTCGACGTGTCGGCCAGCGCGGCCAGGAATTTGTCGCGCCAGTTCTTCGGCGCGCCGTACTTGCGTGTCTTGGCCAATGCGGCCTCCCGTCCCTCAGCAGCAGGCGAAACAAAAAGGGCGGCGCCTCTGGAGAGGCCCGCCCTTTCGAATCACACTATCGCGATGTTCCTGTTGTCTAACCAAAGAGCGTGACGATGTCAAGCAGATAGAACCAAATAGGTTCGTATGGAGAGCGGATTGTGCCTGGCCGGGCGTTCGCCTAAACGCCCGCAACCACGGGAGAGGGACCCTCAATGCTGCGCAGCCTCTATAACTGGACGATGGAGAAGGCCGCGCACCGCCATGCGGTATGGTGGCTGGCGCTGTTCGCCTTCGTCGAGGCGAGCTTCTTCCCGATACCGCCGCATCCGCTGCTCGGCCTGATGTGCCTCGCCGAACCGAAGAAGGCGATCCGCTTCGCTGCGGTGGCTACACTCGCCTCGGTGCTCGGCGGATTGCTCGGCTACGCTATCGGGTACGCACTCTACGATACCGTCGGCACCCAGCTGCTCGCCTTGCTCGGGCTGACGCATAGTTTCCCGACCGCCGCGTGCTACCTGCGCGAATACGGGGCGGAGATCATCATGGTGAAGGGGGCGACCCCGATCCCGTTCAAGCTGCTGACGATCACCGCCGGGTTCATCCACATGAACCTGGTCACCTTCGTGCTGGCGAGCGTGGTCAGCCGCGCGATCAGCTTCATGATCGTCGGCGTGCTGTTCCGGCTGTTCGGGGCGCCGATCAAGCGCTTCATCGACAAGTACCTCGGCCTCGTCACGATCGGCTTCGTCGTGCTGGTGGTCGGCGGCTTTGTCGCCATCACCATGCTCTCGGGCGGCACCGACAAGGCGAGCGACAAGTGCTCGCAAGTGGCGGTCGCTACCGCCTAGTCCAAAGGAATCGGCCACGCGGTGGTGAACTTGCGCCGCCGTTTGACGAAGCGCGTTTCGTAGCGCCGCACCGCCGGATCGCTTCCGAGCATCGCGTCGGCGAAGGCGTTGAATGCGTCCATGTTGGCGACCACCACCAGCACGAGGAGGTCGAACGGCCCCGCGACCTCGAGAATGGTCTGCACCTCGGCCCGCGCCTCGAGCTTGCGCAGGAGCTGCTCGACCGGCTCGAGCGCGTGGCGGTCGAGCTGGACATCGACCATCGCCGACAGGAAGGGGCCGATCTTCTCCGCCACCACCGCGCGGTTGGCGACGATCGTCCCGTCCTCGCGCATGCGCCGCACCCGCCGGGCGATCGCCGACGGCGACAGCGCGACATCGCGCGCGAGATCCTCGGCGGTGCGCAGCGCATCCTCCTGCAGCAGGGCCAGCAGCTGCCGATCATAGCGATCCCACTCGCGCATAATTCGTGAAACCGACCCTCACCCTGCGCGCCGCGCGCAAAATCGGCTGCATCTTTGCCCGCAACGCGCGTGGCCGCCAAGCTAGATAGTGCGGCAAGATTTCGGGAGGAATTGCCATGAAGATACTGCCCCGCCTGCTCGCCTGCCCCGCACTGGCCGCGCTCGCGCCGGTTTCGGCGCTCGCCCAACCGGCGGCGTCCGCTGCCGCCGCGACGGCCAGCACCGCCGAGGTG